>CAZGNN010000131.1:0-4906 GCA_964527335.1 uncultured Spirochaetaceae bacterium
TCCTGCTCCTGATATTCGCCGTCACCCTCAAGTGGGTTCCCGCGAACGGTGAGACCGCAGAGGGCCTCATCCTCCCCGTCATCACTCTCGGCCTCAGCCCGATGGCCCACATCATCCGTCTCACACGTTCGAGCATGCTCGATGTCCTGGGACAGGACTATGTCAGAACCGCAAAGGCAAAGGGTGTCGCACCTGTGAAGATCATCTTCGGCCACTCCCTCAAGAATGCCCTGATTCCAGTAATCACATACGTCGGGCCGATGCTTGCATACATCGTAACGGGATCCCTCGTCGTCGAGCAGATCTTCGCCGTCCCGGGAATCGGACGCTCCTTTGTCCAGTCCATCATCAACCGTGACTATCCTCTCATCATGGGAACGACCATCATGCTCGCTTCCCTCATCGTCATCATGAATCTTCTTTCCGATATCCTCTACAAGGTTGTCGACCCGAGAATTGATTTCAGCTAAGGAGTAGAGAAGTGTTAAACAGACATAAGCCCTTCAGCATCCAGCAGGATCTGAGCTCATTCGATCCCGCTTCAGCAAAAGACAAGGAATACATGGTCCAGATGAGACCGTCATCGACATTCTTCAAGGACGGTCTCAAGAGGTTCAAGAAGAACAAGGTTGCAATGGTGAGCTTCTTCATTATCGTCATCATCACGCTCTCCTGCATCTTCATCCCCTTCTTCTGGCCTTACTCATACGATCAGCAGCTCGGAATAACACCGGGTAAGCCTGTCGATTCATCCTACAAGAACCTCGCTCCCTTCCACTACGGAAAGACAGAGCAGAAGAAGATAGACAACGGCGAGAAAGTATTCCCCCACGTCTTCGGAACCGACGCCGCGGGTCGTGACTACTTCATCCGTATAGTCTACGGAACGAGAATATCACTCGCGGTAGGATTCTTCGCATCCCTCATCGTCCTCGTGATCGGACTCACAATCGGAAGCATCTCCGGCTACTTCGGAGGCAAGGTCGACCTTGTGATAATGCGTATCGTCGACATCATCTACTCGCTTCCCGACATGCTCATGATCATTCTTCTGGCATCGGTCATCCGTGACCCGCTCTCCTCCGCACTCGAGGGAACGGTATTCGAGAAGATCGGTTCTAACATCATCTCCCTCTTCATAGTCTTCGGTCTCCTGTACTGGGTCAGCATGTCACGTCAGATCAGAGGTCAGATACTTTCCCTGAGGGAACAGGAATATGTTCTTGCAGCCCGCACTGCAGGTGCAAAGGGAAGGTGGATCATAACGAAGCACCTTCTTCCGAACTGCATCTCGGTCATCATCATATCGACGGCGCTGCAGATTCCGTCGGCAATCTTCACGGAGAGCTACCTCTCATTCCTGGGACTGGGTGTCAACGCACCGATGCCGTCACTCGGCTCTCTTGCGTCCGATGCACTCAACGGCATGTATTCGTACCCCTACCGTCTGGTAATCCCGGCAGTGATCATCTCGCTCATCGTCCTCTCTCTCAACCTCTTCGGTGACGGACTCAGGGACGCATTCGACCCGAAACTCAACAGCTAAGGAAAGGAGGATAAGAATATGGCACTTTTGGAAGTAAGAAACCTGCAGACATCCTTCTTTACAGATAACGGTGAAGTCAGAGCCGTCAACGGCATCTCCTTCAACCTCGATCACGGCAAGGTTCTCGGAATCGTGGGAGAGAGCGGAAGCGGAAAGTCCGTCACCGCATACTCCATCATGCAGATTCTCGCACCCACTGCTGTGATCAAGGAAGGATCATCAATCAAGTTCGACGGCGAGGAACTCGTCGGAAAGAGCGAAAAGGTGATGAGACACATCCGCGGCGGAAAGATATCCATCATATTCCAGGACCCGATGACGTCCCTCAATCCGACATACACAATCGGCCATCAGCTCATCGAGGCCATCCTTCTCCATACGAAGAGAACGAAGAAGGAAGCCTGGGACAGGGCTGTCGAGATGCTGAAGCTTGTCAACGTCAACGAACCCGAGAAACGTATGAAGCAGTACCCTTATGAGTTCTCAGGCGGTATGAGACAGCGTGTCATGATCGCCATGGCACTTGCGTGCGAACCCGACATCCTCATCGCCGACGAGCCGACGACTGCACTCGACGTCACGATCCAGGCCCAGATTCTCGACCTCATGAGAGACCTTCAGAAGAAGCTGGGTATGGCAATCATCCTGATTACGCACGACCTCGGAGTCGTAGCACAGATGTGCGACGAAGTCATCGTCATGTATGCCGGCTCGATATGCGAGCAGGGAACTGCCGACGAAATCTTCTACAACCCGAAGCACGAGTACACGAAGGGCCTCATGAGAAGTATCCCGACGGCAGATACTGCCGGAAAGAAGCTCCAGCCTATCACGGGTACCCCGATTGACCTCTTGAACATGCCGAAGGGATGTCCCTTCGCTCCGCGCTGCGAGAATGCAATGAAGGTATGTCTCACCGAGAGAGCCGAGAGAATGCTCATCAACGAGGACCATGCATCCGCATGCTGGATGAACGTGAAGGAAGCAGTCGAAGACGGTACGGCAACACTTCTGGGTAAGGAGGCTAAGTGATGGAAGACAGGACTCTTGTTGAAGTAAAACACCTCAAACAGTATTTCGACATTAACATGGGAATGTTCAAGACCAAGCCCCTGAAGGCTGTCGATGACATCTCCTTCGACATAAAGAAGGGGGAGACCCTGGGACTTGTAGGAGAGTCAGGCTGCGGAAAGACAACCGCCGGACGCTCGATTCTCCACCTCTATAAGCCTACTGCAGGAGAAATCATCTACGACGGCGTCAAGGTCGACAAGTCCACGATGAACGACTACAGAAAGAAGGCCACGATGGTCTTCCAGGATCCGTATTCGTCCCTCAACCCGCGTATGACTGTCGAGGACATCATCGCCGAGCCTCTCGACATCCACAAGATGTATTCCTCGAAGGAGGAGAGACGAGAGAGGGTGCTGCAGCTCATGAGCTATGTCGGCCTCAACAGCGAGCATGCTTCGCGTTATGCCCACGAGTTCTCCGGCGGCCAGAGACAGAGAATCGGAATCGCACGTGCTCTTGCGGTGAACCCCGAGTTCATCGTCTGCGACGAGCCTGTATCCGCACTCGACGTCTCGATTCAGGCGCAGGTAATCAACATGTTCGTCGAGCTTCAGGAGAAGTTCGGCCTCACATACCTCTTCATCGCACATGACCTCCTCGTCGTGAGACATATCTCCTCACGTATCGCTGTCATGTATCTCGGAAAGATGGTCGAGCTTGCAGACGCAGGCGAAATCTACTCGCACCCCCTCCATCCGTACTCGCAGTCGCTTCTCTCGGCTGTCCCGGTACCTGATCCGAAGGTCGCCAGGGCTAACCAGAGAATCGTACTCAGTGGCGACATCCCGTCTCCGCTTAATGCGCCTTCGGGCTGCCCGTTCCGCACACGCTGCCGCTATGCGCAAGCTCAGTGTGCCGAAAGCATGCCTGAATTCAAAGAAGTGAGCCCCGGCCACTTCTGTGCATGCCATCTTGTAAAGTGACAGAGTAAGGGCTGTTCCAACAGGGACGGCCCTATTTTCTTTGAACTTATGAAAATCAAGGTGTGAAAACAAACTCATTCATTTGTCTGATTTCGAACTTCTGAAAGTGTTATTATGATAACAAATCGAATAATCAATGCATAAATATACGAAAAATTGCATTTTTTGTTTGTAAAACTCTTGTCATGTCCGTGAAGTTTGATATAATTTCAGAAAAATTCCTTATAGGAGAATATTATGAAGAAAGCATTGGTTCTTTTACTTGCATTAGTCATGGTTTCTTCTGTTTTCGCACAGGGTGCAACAGAGTCCAAGTCTAGCGCAGCTACAACACAGACAACAACCACAGCGGTTTCATCACCATCATCAATCTCAGTTTGTATTGCTTCCGAACCTGATACAATCGACCCGGCTCTCAACAGCTCCGTCGACGGTGCTACACTCTGTGCACACCTCTTCAGCGGACTTGCAAAGTGGGGCCAGACAGCTGACGGCACACTCACACTCGTAGCAGACGCTGCAGAAGAGCTTCCGGAAGGTGTCCAGAATGCTGACGGTTCCGTCACATACACATATAAGCTCCGCGACATGAAGTGGTCAGACGGCAAGGACGTCACAGCTTCTGATTTCGCTTTCGCATGGAAGAGAGCAGCTAGCACAGAACTCGGCGCTGACTACGGCTACATGTTCGAAGTTGTAAAGGGTTACCCCGATGACCTCGCAGTCGAAGCACTCGACGACAAGACACTCCAGGTCACAACATCTTCCTTCATCGCTTACTGGGATGAGCTTCTCGCTTTCCCGACATACTTCCCTGTCAGAGAGGATGTCGTAAGCAACGAAGGCTGGGCAACAGATCCTTCAACATACGTTTCCAACGGTATGTATTACCTTGCTGACTGGTCACACAACTCGGTTATCACACTCAAGAAGAACGAGACCCATCCTGATGCTGCTTCCGTCACAATGGATGAAATCAAGTTCTACCTCTCCGATGATGCTAACAACATGCTCTCCAACTTCGAGACAGGCGCTTGGCAGCTCATCGACGATGTTCCGACAGAGGAAATCCCGTCACTCAAGGTCAAGTATCCTACAGAGTTCGTCGTTGCAGGCCAGATCGGTACATACTATGTCTGCTGGAACATCAACCAGGAACTCCTCCCGGCTTCTTCAACTCTCACAGGAGATGCAAAGGCTGAGGCTGAGGCAGAAATCAGAAGAGCAACAGCTCTCCTCATCGACAGAAACTACATCTGCGAGGAAATCGGTCAGGCTGGTCAGGAACCTGCTTCATCTTTCGTAGCAATGGGTATCACAAATGCTGACGGCAGCCAGTTCTACCAGACAGCAGGCGGCACAG
>CAZGNN010000132.1:0-4862 GCA_964527335.1 uncultured Spirochaetaceae bacterium
ACGACGGAAAGGAATACTGCATTGCAAGAACATACACCAGAGGACGGGTATTCAAGAAAACATACACAGAAACACTCGGCTATATAGAAAGGAAGGCAGACCCGGAGAGTTTCCTCGAGCTCTACGAGAAGAACGGAAACAGGATCTTCCAGAAGAAGGAATCGAGGGGACTGAGAAAGATAATGGACAGCATCAGCCGCATATTCAGCGACAAGTACGAAGCCGGCCCCTACGAGGATTTCCTCTACGAGCTCTACGGTGACACTCCCCTTTCCTCGGCTGCCGTTCCGACAATGGCGGTCTCGTTCAATCTCGATAACGGACACGAGTACATCTTCAGAAGCTGGGAAGACGAGGAGTGGCTCGTGAGGGAGGCCGCACGTGCATCGTCCGCAGCACCCACATATTTCTCGCCCGCACGCTTCATCAACAGGAAAACTGATGAGGAGCTGACGCTTGTCGACGGCGGAATAATCGCGAACAACCCGATTCTTGCCGCATATATAGAGGCAAGAAAGCTCTATCCGGAGGCCGAGGAATTCAGGTTTCTATCCCTCTCCACCGCCTCCTCCGTATATCACATGAATCCCGATGAGATATCATCAACGCTGGACTGGATGAGTCCGCTTCTCTCGGCTTACGGTGCGGCAAACATGAACATATCACTCGAGGGAGTCGAGAGCATAAAGGGCGTGAAGGTAGTGAGAGTCTGGGATGACGTACTGAAGGAACACCTTCACCTCGACGACACCTCCTGGGAAACCATAGGAAAACTGAAGGAAGCAGGAGACGAAATCTGGGAAGAAAAAAAGGAAGACATCCTGGCCTTCCTTGATGAGATAATCACTTCGGGACATATCTCCGAGCGCCTGAAACTCCGCTCTCCTCAGGAGAGAATCGAAGAGAGGAAGGAACCGAGCCGTTCTCTTCCCTCCCTGTAGGAGAAAGCCACATCCCCGACCTTTGCCCTGTCCCCGACGATATCGGTGATAAGCTTCACGGCATAGAACCCCACACCAAGATACCTTGCGGCAAGGCCGACGCCGTATGCCTCCATGTCCGCAGCATCGGCGCGGAGGATAGTGTGTGACGGAAGAACCTCGCTCGAAAACTTTCCGGAGGAATAGAGAATATAGCCGTTTTTTCTCTCGAGTGTGTAAAGCTCTCCCGTTGTGGCCCTGTCGGGACCTATGGTAGAGCCCAGTGCCACATGCATGCTCGTCAGGTCCTGGTCCGGTGTAACGACAGTGGAGAATGACACGACATCACCCTTTTTAAATCTCCCGAGGGACCCCGCAGAGCCGACAGACACAACAGTGTCAGGCCTGTATTTCTCTATTGCGACGGCAGTATGGAGTGCGGCCATGATGGGCCCCACCCCGCATACGCACTTCTGCCACTTATCGTCAAGACCTTTGAGCTCGTTGCGGTCAGACGCAACAAGAAGAACACCGCTCATAGGGAGAGTGCGGATATTGCCGCTCCGATAATCGGTGACGAGTCAATGTTGACTATCCTGTAGAAGATGCCGTTCTCCTTCTCGAGAATCCTGTCGAGGAAGAGACGGGTGTATCTTTCAAGGAACGGAAGACGGTAGAATGTCGTACCGTCTGCGTTGATCACTACGGGGTGCTCCGGAGATGTCTCGACGCCGCTCTTGAAAACAGCAGCGGAGAGATTGAGAGCCGTGAGCTTTGCGGCCCTCACGATGACGGCCTTCAGAATCTTGTAGAGTCTCTTCGAATCCTCATCAGAGTAAATGATGGCTCCGAGCGGATTGTTTCTGTCCCATGGAGAAAGAATGAATGCACCGACAGCCATCGTCGAAAGATGGTCGACTGTTCCGAACCCCGAAGAGAAAGCAGTGGAGAACACTCCGTCTTCGACAGCCTTTGAAAGAACATAGTGGGCAAAGGAGCCTATGTAAGCACCGCTTATCATCTTCTCGAGGTGATAGGAACTGGGGTCATTGGTTGTTAAGAGGAAGCCTCTGTCGAGGTCCGTGAGCTCTATCTTGAGGGAACCCGACTCAGTGTTGATGATCTGTTCGCCCTCCTCAAGCGCAATCTTTCCTATATTGCAGTTCTTCTCGATGTATGCCGTATTGGTTCCCGTTCCGAGAATGAACCCAATGTATGCGGATGCCTCGCATCCTCCCTCAGCCTGGGCTGCAAGGAGCGTTGCGACGGTGTCGTTGACGACGCTGATCTTCATCGAGGATGTATCGTAGCCGCGGCTCTTCAGGACCGCGAGAATATTCTTTCCGAGAGGCTTTCCGATTGTTCCGGGAGCCTTCACTTCCTTGCTGAAGAGAAGAGGAATGCCGTCATGGTCTGATGTGATCTCGGCGGCATATGAGAAGCAGAATCCGATACGGCTACTTCTACCCATGAAGCGTTCAATCGAGGACGCGAATATCGAATAGAATTCGTCGGCGCTCACTTCTTTCTCGACTCCGGGCATCCCGGTCTTCTGGAAGTCGCTGATTTCCGGCTTTCCCTCCTCGTTGAATGTCACAAGGCATGTGCGGAAGTTGGTGCCGCCGGCATCCATGACGATGACGCTCTCGCCGGCCGGAATCCGGGAGGGAGACTGAGCGTAAGTCGGAATCATCTTGAGGGAGCTGCACTCTCCTCCGAGTCCCTTCTCCATCTCGCTTCTGAAAAGCGAATTCACCTCATTCTCGTCGACGAACTCTTCGCCGAGCCTGTGTTTTGTCAGGAATTCCTCTGCCGTCATCTAATCCGCCTTCGTGAGTCTGTACTTCAGGCTCACCCTGTAATAAGTATCGTTGACACACATGTTCTCGGATGTGACGGAGAGTACCCTCTCACTGTCACCCTTTATGTTGAGTGTCCCCTTTATTCTATAGTTTTTTCCTGCCTTTTTCAGCAGTAAATCAACGTCGGCAGCAACATCAATCGAAGAGAGGTCTGTGGAGAAGACTATCTCGCTCGTCTTGGGTTGCGTCACACACGAGAGAGAGATGTCACCGGAGACAGTCACGTCCCCTTCCCTGTAGCCGGCATCCCTCAGCATCGACTTCACCTTCTGCATCGTGGCGCCGCGCTGCGTCATGGAGTAGAGGGCATTCTCCCAGAGGGAGGAGCACTCGGGCTTTGTCGAAAGGTCGTCAAGGTAGTGAGAGAGGTCCGAGTCCCGGTATGTGATCTTCTCCGGGATGAGTTCATCACCGTTAACCGTGACGGTGACACCGGAGAGAGGAATCTTCGGTATTGATGAAAAGGCGGCGATTGAAGAGAGTGCCATGTTCTCCACTTCCTCGAAGCATGCATTGGCGGAGAGGAAGACTGCAAGAAGGAGAAGGAGGAAAACAAGGAGGACTTTCTTCATCCTCCTAAGTCTAACTGATTTTTCCAAATGGGCAATATCAAAGAAGGAATTTGTCTGCTAGAATATGACCATGAGTTCAACTTTTCTCTTCTATGACCTGGAAACATTCGGGCTGAACACCCGTTACGACAGAATAGCACAGGTGGCTGCCGTAAGGACGGACATGGACCTCAACATCGTGGCCCCGCCCATTCTCCTCTACGCAAAGCTCTCCCCGGACTATCTGCCGTGTCCGCAGTCATGCATCGTCACGCACATCACACCCCAGGCCGTGAACGAGAAGGGAATTCCGGAAGCAGAAGTCATCAGGATTCTCCGTGACGAGATGATGAAGCCCAATACCATAACCCTCGGCTACAACACAGTGGGATTCGACGACGAATGTGTCCGCACTGCTCTCTACCGTAATCTCTACGATCCCTACGAAAGGGAATACAAGAACGGATGCTCGAGATGGGACATCATCAATCTCGTGCGTGCCACAAGGGACCTCCGCCCCGAGGGAATAATATTCAACAAACGTAACGACAAGGGCTGTGTGTCCTTCAAGCTCACGGACCTCACGGACGAGAACAACATCAACCAGGAAGGCGCACACGACGCCCTCGTGGATGTCTATGCCACGATAAACCTCGCAAAGCTCATCAAGCAGAAGCAGCCGAAGCTCTTCACCTGGGCCTTCACACATCGTGGAAAGGACAGCGTCAAGGAAGTCATAGACACGGCAAAGAGAACCCCGTTTCTCTCGACAAGCGAGAAGTTCACCTCGGAGAAGGGATGCACAAGGCCTCTTCTTCCCCTCTACTGGGGAAGCAAGAACGACCTGTACTGCTTTGATCTGACATACCCTCTTCCCTCTTCCGTGACACTCAACAACTACAAGGAAAGCGGCATCTACCGTCTCAGTGTACAGAAGTGTCCCTTCGTGGCCCCGCTCTCGACGCTGACGAAGGAAGCCGAGGAAAGACTGGGCTTCACGAAGGCCGAAATCCTGGGGAAAGCGGACGACGCAAAGAAAAGCGGCATCTTCAATAAAGCCGAAGACTTCATCACATCATTCGACGAGACGTCATCCGACGCAGACCCCGACGTCTCCCTCTACGGCTCGTTCCTCTCACGCGACGACAGGGCGACACTCGAAAGAATCCAGGGTCTCTCGCCGCGGGCAAAGCTCCTCGGGGAAAGGCAGGTACCGTTCAACGACCCCAAGTACCATAAGCTCGTCTGGCGTCAGGTTGCACGCAACTGGCCGGAGAGCCTTGATGATACGGAACGCGAGAAATGGAGAAACTTCTGCTCCCAGCGCCTCCTTTCCCCACCGGTGAAGGACGCACAGAACATAGACGACTATCTTTACACTTGCAACGAACTCCTGAATAGTTTAAATACAGACGGTGAAGACAAGAAGGTGCTGCTCTCACTCATAGAGTACGGCGAGTACCTGAGGAAAACCATAATAAAACCGGAGAAGAAATGACCCAGCTTATAGATTTACTGCCATCATTCAG
>CAZGNN010000133.1:0-4846 GCA_964527335.1 uncultured Spirochaetaceae bacterium
TGACGAGCGTGAATGTCCATTCCGTTCCCCTTTTCTCTGTCGTCATGTGCCCCTGAGGTTCCCTGTCGACTGTCTGGACGGTGAACGATCCGCCCTCATTCTGGGACTCCGTCTCGCTGTAGCCGCATTCCCTGCAGATGCGTTTCCCCTTTTCTCCTGTAAGGACATGGCTGCTGCTCTCCGATTCACAGCCGCATATTGTGCACTCCCAGTGATGCTCGTAGTAGTCATGACAGTATTTCCTTGTGTGCTTCTCTGTCCTGATGCCCTTCCCGCATCCGTCACAGATGTAAGTGTGTCCGTCTTCCGTGTATGTGAACTTCTTCTTTTCGAATGCATGCTCCGCTGCAGGTATCAGGAGGGAGTCGTAATCCACTTTCTGTGTCAGATTCTCATCAAGATAGAAACTGTCGCTGCAGCACCTGTTTGAGCACGTGTAGTACGTCTTCAGCCCGGTTTCTGTACAGTTCGATGATTTTCCCGGATGAATGACAGCCTCCGTGTGTCCCGTTCCTTTTCCGTCCTCGAAGGTCTCCGTTCCTTCCTTACCGCAGATGCAGCTTTCCCTGTAGACTGCACCATTTGTGCATGTACGGGATGTTATCGGGATACGACCGCTGATTATTTTCGAGTAGGTATGGCTCTCTTCTTTCCTGTAGCTGCAGCCGTCATTCTGACATGTCCTGTAGTGGACATTCTTTTCCTCGTCAACCGAGTATGTGTTACCGAGGCTGTGGCCCTTTTCCTGAAGAACGGGAACGGCCGCTATCTCGTTCTTACCTTCACTGTCGAGGAAAAGCTTATGACATACGGTGCACTCATGATATGTGTCTGTTCCGTCTGCCGTGCATGTCGCATCCACCTTTCCGTGTGTTCTGAGACTGTGTCCGTCAGGATCTGTGTAGTTGCCGTTGTAGGTGGCTGTGCATCCGTCTACTGTACAGCTGTATGTTGTATAACCCCTTTCCTCGCATGTTGCTGCCGTCGTGCTCTCCTCTTTCCAGATATGATCCCCAATCGGCTCTATGTCCTCTGTCTTCACTGCCATACAGACTGTACATGTACTTGTCATCGTTCCGGGTTTCTCGTGTGTGGGATTCTCTGTGACTGTACCTTTTCCGAATGTATGGGGAGTACTTTCCTTTGTCTCTCGGCAGCGTGTGCATTCCTGCCAGTGGCCCTGCTCGAGTGTCTCCCCGTACCTGTAAGACCAGGTGTGACCGGGAGAAGATACTCTTGTGTTCTGAGTTTCTTCCGTACATTTCTCATCGGAGAAGACTTTAGTGCAGACTTCACACTTCCAGTATTCCGTGTTGCCGTCTCCGGTGCATGTCGGATTCTTCGCTTCCGTGTAGAGAAGGGAGTGTCCCTTTGCCGATATGACTATGTCGTCTTCGTCGAGATAGTTCTTCGCACTGCTGTCGGAGAATGTCATCTGACAGACTGTGCATCTGTAGTGTGCGCTTCTTCCTGTCTCCGTACATGTGGGTTCTATCCTCTCGATATACTCGAGTTTATGGGATGCCGTGATGACAAGGTCCACGTCCTTCACTTCCTCAAGGGCCTTTTCGTCCCTGTATTTTCTGCCGCAGCTGAGGCAGCTGTAGTGGGCCTCTGTTCCATTGGCGGTACATGTGGCCTTCACTTCACTGATGTATCTGAGACTGTGTTCCCTCCATCTCGGCTCTACTGTCGTGAAACCGGGGATCATCCTGTCGCCTTCCTTCACGGGAACATCCGTTCCCCTGATGTACCAGCCGTCGAACTCCATTCCCTCCTTCTCAGGAGATGGGAGCTTTCCCCAGTTCTCGTCTTCCGTCTCTTCTGAGACGTTGAGCGATGTCAGGTTTTCAGCCTCCGCGAAAACCGCCTCTTTGACAAAGGTATCTGAAGAAGCGAGCGTAAGCTCTGTGAGAGCTTTCGCATCCTTCGGATTCTGGAAACCGCTGAATGATGTGACGGGAATGGTGGTTCCGTTGACTGAGAATTCTGCCGGGACATAGATTGTCTCGAGCTCTGCGCCGTCGACTACGGTGACTGTGTATCCCTCTCCGTCCTCATCCGGTGTGAACTCCAGGTACGGATAGATGTAATCGTTGATGTTTTCCCCGTTCTTCACGGGCTGCAGGTTACACGATACCGTGAAAACCGCGAGTATGGTGACTATGAGGGTGTAAAGCGCTCTCTTCATATGTCACCTCAGAACAGGTATGTGAGTGAGACACTCACCGGATCGATGAGGATTGTCAGTGAGTCATTGAGTCTCTGCTGTGATTTCAGCACGGCCATTGTTACGCGGCTCATGAGCCCCACTCTTATGTGTTCGGTTACTGTGTATCTTACTCCTGCACGGAGACCGAAGTACGGCGTTATGCTGTAGCGGCCGCTGTTGATGTGCATCATCGCGCCGCCGAAGGCTCCTGTGTAGCCTTTTATTCCATCTGTGATGGAGAATGTCCAGTCGGCTCCGCCACCGAGCGTCAGGTAGTCCACCAATCCCGAATGCGGGATTACCGTACTTTCCTTTGTTTGGAGTCTGAATCCCGCTTCGGGATAGAGTCTGATGTGCTTTGTTATGTCGAAATCGAATTCGAGGGAGAGGGAGAAGCCGCAGACGGAACCCGTCTTCGTCTTCTTCGAGGATGTGTCGAATCCGTTGTAGAAGAGATAGAGGGCCTTCGAGTACGGGGCTTCGTTCAGTGTCAGTGAGTACTCGGGATAAAGGGAGTATCTTGCGCTTGCTGTTTCTGACCAGTTCTCTCCGTCGTAGGATGCTTCCACATAGAGTGTGTCATCCCCGGTGAAGGGGAGGATAATGCCTGTCACCGGAGAATCGACTACTGTCCACCCGTCACTCTTCCTCGTGTTCTTCTGATAACGGAAAAAGGAGATTCCTGTATCCTCCGTGTGCCACGACCAGTGAAGAGATTCGGAGTGGAGGGAGAAAAGAGCAAGAAGGAGGATGAGAACAGCCCCCGCTGCTCTCTTTCCTCCTCTTCCTGTCACTCTGTCCGCCGCGTATATGTGTTCGGTGTATATATTGGCGAATGTCTCATTTCCCTTGTTCATTGCTTCCCCTTGATTCCCTTTTAACGGGTAAATCTCAGATACGCAATAACAATTTTGTTGGTTTTCACTCGTTTTAGGTACTTCTTTACCGGGTCTTAGCCACAATGTCCGAAAAGTGTCCGATTTTGAGATTGTGACAGAAATCTGCCCCTCAAACTGCGGATATCCCCCATCAAAGGCGGCTGTGTCACACGCTGTCGCTGTCTTTCATTTCCCTCTCGAAGTAGCAGTCGAGAGGTGTCTTTCCCTCTCCGTTCTTCTCCGTGAGGCACTCCGGAGGGGCAAGACAGAGAAGGGCGCCGATTTCTGCCCCTTCGTCTCTCAATAGGATATGGAACATATTGTCGCCGCCGCTGTACTTTCTGTGCGGATCTGCGCCGATTGCAATGAGAGCATTTATAGAGGGAGAATGAGACAACTTGTATGCTTCCCTCAGAACCCAGTCCATGTCGTCCTGTCCCAGGGCGACAAAGACGAACTTCTCTCTCGGGAACTCGGGGACTCGCATTGCCGCATAAAGCGGTGACTCTCCGCTTTCAAAGATGTATGACGGATGGTTTGCTCCTCTCAGGATTTCCCCGTCAGCCATGTCTCCATAGCGGAGTATGTAGTGATAGTAAACCTTCATGGCCTCCCGGGTTCCCGGAACAAGGTAGCCGTGCTTAACCATTGTGTAGAAGATATCCCGGCTCCTGACGGGATATGTGCTGAACGCTATCTCCTCACCTCTTCTTTCGGCTTCGTCGAGGGAAAGGGAGAAGGCATGGCTGTTTTCCCTTTCGAATGCCGTACGGACTATCTCTGCAAAGGGGTTCCTGTCTTTGAAGGTAAGACCGTACATATCTATGCAGTCCTTCATGAAGGCGAAGAACCTGTCGAAAAGAGAGGATGTGGAACTGTCACCGATGAAGGCTTCGACAGAAGTCTGGAGACATCTCAGGATATCATCTGGGGTACCCGACGATACAAACTCCTCCCGGTTCTTCTCCAGAAGCGGCCAGAGATCATCAAGCCACTCTGACAGCAACCGTCTTTTCGTCTCTGCCGTTCCGCTCCCGTCGTCTTCTCCGAAAGATGAACAGAAAAAGGACACGATTCCCTCAAGAAGATCCTTCAGAGGATTACGGCTTCCCGCCTTTCTGAAGAGAGTGAGTATCTCATCGGGGGAGAGAAGGAAGGGATTGAAGCCTGTGGTGAGGTCTTCCGTGTCGACAGACTCCCCCCTCTCCACACGTTTCATCGTATCGCAGAAGTGTGCATACTGAATTATATCTTCCATCCAGAGGTTTTTTCTTTCCGGCACGAACGGCGAGGGGCCCTTCTGATTCTCCGATATAAGAGAAAGGGTGAGTTTCATTATCTCCCTGTTGTCTCCCCTTATGCCGAACACGAACCAGAGACATGCGTCTTCAACCGATACTGTCTCTGCTTCTCCATTCTCTCCACTTCGGGGCTTATCACAAGAATGAGTGCACTTCGCACGGATCTTCTCTTCAAGTTCCTTCTCTGTCATTTTCCTTCTCCTCCGGAGGATTTCTCCTGTCTCTTCAGTAAGTATAGGACAAAACTTCCGAATCGGAAATTTCCGTTCCGTCCTTTATCTGATAACCTCAGGTTAACCCCCTCCGTTTTCCCCTCATCCCCTTATGATATTACCTTACCGGAAAAGAAATTATCACAGAGCAGACTTAAAATGATGACAAACGGGAGATTTACCCTTACATTTAGATTACAGATGGTTGCACGACCATCCGAAACTGATGATTGGGAGGTAGCA
>CAZGNN010000134.1:0-4778 GCA_964527335.1 uncultured Spirochaetaceae bacterium
GAGTACAAGGTTATCGAGTGCTTCAACTGTCCTGATTCTCGGTATCATGAATGAGAAACCTCCCCGCTTCCTCTTTCGTGAGGTCAACGACATTCTTCCCGTTTTCCATTGCCCAGTTCACCATTTCCCTTATATTGTACTCCGACTCAGGAGGATTACCGTAAGGATCGGGAGAATCAAAGTAACCTGAAGGAAGTTCCTCTCCCTCCAGAAACTTCGGAATCCTGATTTCAGTCATGTCCGTTTCTCCAAGGGAACAGAACATTCATAAAGGTGTTCCGGTGCAATATCACAGTCATCACTCCACACGACCGTTCCGCATTCGGCTCTGGCCGAGAGAAAGAGAGGAAGACTCAGAAGACAGGAATATATCGGCTTAGAGAGAAGCGGTCTGGCATCATACACCTTCTTCTGTCCATTCTGAAAAGTCAGAAGCAGAGTGTAGTCATTCCGCGGAGTGGCATCCAGAACATTCCATTCAGGTAAACTCAAAGTGCCCTTTCCTCCTTGCCTTATTCTCCGGCATCACGCGCCATATGGCAAGACACCTTTCTCTGCATTGTCACGCTAAAGGGAGTACTCTCCCGCAGAAGTCAGTCCCCGTGTTCATGGAGATATCTCAATGGAAATACCTTTTATCTCCGGTCGACTCTGTATTAGCATATCGGTCAGAGCAGCATGTCTCTCTCCGACCCGCTCATGCAATGTAGAAGTTCCAGCCGTCATCACCGGACTCACCGCCATCGGCAAAGGAAACGGAAAGGCTTCTGTTCATTCACAAAAGAGACAGTAAGTTTCCCCAGAAGAGATACATCATCACTTGAAACGGAACCTTATCTTCTGTCCGTTCCAGCTGAGCTCTTCTCCGCTCTTGTTCTTCTTTCTCACAGTCGATGACGCCACATTCAGTACCATGGCACAGTTCGCCGCTGACGGGAACTCCTCTTCCCTCCCGTTCTCATATGTAACGATTATCGGTTTACCCTGTACCATATACTCTCCCATGTCGTCTTTTCGACAACGGGAAGTATAATCCCGTTTGCCGGATGTGAGAAGTAAGAAAACCGAAATCCGAAGACGTCACACACTCTTATGCTCTACGTCGCATTTCCACCTTATTCCATCAGAAACCGGTAATGAAATCCGGTACTCCACTTATGCATCAGGAAAGGTACCTCAACAGATTCCTTCAATTCCGAGTCATCAGAACGTTCTCTCCGTCACCTGAGTGCAGAGATATCAAGTTTGTAAATCAGGTCTTCGGGAACCGTCTCCTTCCTGATGAACATGAGCATATATATCGGGAGGTATACGATATTCCCGTCCACTCTGACATTGGCATTGGAGAAGACGAAAGAGAGTGGAATCTGATAGTCCGGATTATCCATGATTCTCGTCAGAGCAGAGTGGACGGTATAATCCTTACCGGACTTTATCTCCAGCGGAAGGACACTTCCGTTCCAGTCAACCAGAAAATCAACTTCGCCCTGTTTTTTACTGTTGAAATAATAGATGTTCCTGTAGCCGTGTGCCCTCAGTTCCTGTGCGGCCACATTCTCATATACCGCACCGAAGTTTATATCCTTCTCGTTATTGAGAATCCTGAGCTGTATTCCATCCATGTACATTGAGGAAAGAAGGCCGACATCGGAGAGAAAGAGCTTGAAGAGAGTCGCAGTCTGATTCAGCTTCAGCGGGATGGCAGGCTCCTTTGCATTATAGACGGGAATGGCAGCACCGGCATTGCTGAGCCAGACAAAGGAATTCTCGTATCTGTCCATTCTTGCATTCCTGTCGGCATCCTTCAGTACAAAGCGCTTGTTCTTTTCATTCAGTTCAGCAGGAATCAGATCGTATATCTGCCTTATCCTGAGTTTTCTGTCATTCCTCTCATATTTCGATATATCTTCCCTGTATCTCGATATGATGTTCTCCTGGACCTTCACGACCTCCGCTATGTTGTTTGTTTCCAGATATTTCGATACGGCAGCAGGCATTCCTCCCACGACAAGATACAGGCGGAAAAGACGCATCATAAGATCATGGACAATAGCGTCAACCTCCTTCCGTTTCTCAAAAGAATCACGGATGGTATCCAGGACAGAGGAAGAGACTCCGTTGGCAATGGCGAACTCCTCGAAATCGAGTGGGAACATCTCTATGGAATCCATGTATCCTACGGGAATGGAACGTACATTGTACAGTTCAACTCCCAGAAGCGATCCGCTGAGTATGTACTTATAGCTTCCCTCCTGCACAAGATACTTGATGAGCGTAATGCTTTCCCTGCACTCCTGGACTTCATCAAGAAAGATCAGAGTCTCCCCGGGAACGAGTTCGGCATTTCCCAGTGCGGATATTCTCGTGAGTATGTCCCGAGCGTCTTTTGCATTCTCGAAAAGAGTCTTCGCCGCTTTGTTCTCGTAAAAGTCTATTTTCACGAAGTGCCTGAACTTCTTTGCCGCAACATTTTCTATGATGAACGTCTTGCCCGTCTGGCGCGCACCGGTCACAAGAAGGGCTTTTTCGTCCCTTGAGGACAGAAATTCATCAATCCTGGCCTCAACTTTTCTGTAGAGAATCTTATTTTCTTCCATATCAAAAGATTATTCTATTTTTGTCATACTTTTCAATATATAACAGGAGAATTTTGTCATACTTTTCTTAAGAAAAAGTGTATATTTTGTCATCTTTTTTCTGAAAACGATACATTCAAAGAAAAGGAACAAAGTAAAAGGGGATGCAGGATATGTCCCTGTCCTTTCTGAATTCCTTCGTCCAGACAAGATATTTTTCAAGGACCCTTGAAGAGTATTTTTCACAGAAGGCGTCCATGGAGGGATGCGTCATATAGCCGCCGGATTTCACCTCAAGCACGCAGATTTTGTTTCTTCTTGCAAGGAGGAAGTCAATCTCATAGTTATGACGACTTTTCTCATTCATGAAAGTATAGTAGAAGAGCCTGTTGCCGTTTGCACTCAGAATCTGGGCAACTGCATTCTCATAGAGATACCCGAGGTTCACCTCAAGATTACCGCTGAGAAGCTTTTCATAGATGATATTCTCCGTAAAATCCCTGTCCTTGAAAATCATAGTCGTGAAAAGGCCGGTATCACACAGGAACATCTTGAACTTTTCCAGGTCCTTTGTACGTGAAAGTCCTGCATTCGGGTCATCAGAGTGATAGGAAATCAGAACAGTCTTGCTGTTTTCCATTTCCGAGATAAGCTCCAGAACCGAAGAAGCCCTCTCTCCTTCCAAAACAGAGGAAACCTGGTACCTCGAAGCATTCTTTTCAAGCTGGGAGGGAATTGACCTAAAGAGGAGACCGGCCTTTCCGCTCGGGTCAATCTTCCTGAAATCCTCTTCATACAGACTGAGGATATCTCTTTTGACTTCATCGACCATTCTGAAACTGTTTGTTTCAAGATATGTATTCACAGCCTGCGGCATTCCTCCGACAAGCATATAGAGTCTGAAGGATCTGAGAAGTGTCCTGTTCATATCATCACCGAAAGATCTCTTCTCATCCCACAGTTTACGCAGCAGATTATAAGTCTGATTGTCGTTCAGGGCCCAGAGGAATTCCTCATAATCCATCGGATACATCTGTATCTTCCGCTCTTCACTCGGGATAAGAATATCCTTCACATTCTTCCTGATGGAAAGAAGAGATCCCGTTTCTATATAATCGTAGCGGTTGTCGGCCACAAGATGCTTTATGGCCTGACGGGCTTTCGGACAGAACTGGACTTCATCGAAGATTATAAGGGATTCCCTTCTGTACAGATCTTTCCTGAAAACAGTCTGGAGATACAGGAAAATATAATCCAGATCCGATATGTCATCAAAGAGCTGAAGAACAGTCTTTGAAGCCTTCGAAAAGTCTATCAGAATATAACTCCGGTACTCGTTCTTTGCGAATTCTTCAACAACTGTCGACTTTCCAACACGCCTTGCGCCTTCGACAAGAGCCGCTGTTTTTCCACGGGACTCTTCCTTCCATGCCAGCAATTTCGAATAAATCTTTCTTCTGAATACCATTAGTCCAAATCTCCTGCAAAATCGTCAATTTCATAATAAGCGTTTACTACAAAATCGTCAATTTCAAAAACTTGACTCAGTACAAAATCGTCAAATTCAGACATTCAGTCATCAGCAGAGCAGCAACAATACAGACCCGTATGGACCATCTCCCCGGGGAGATGCCGTAAGGATAATGCTGAAAAGGCGAAAATGGAGGATCATTCTCCCCTTGCAGATATGGGCAGAGCGAATTGACGGCAGGGGACATATCCCATATCATCATTCTGCAGAAAACCGGTTATAAGCTTTTTCTATGGAATAATCGTTGTTCCTGAGTGGAAAGCTGATGGGTTCCTATGGCATTTACTGGAACGAAGATCTGGACCTTGAAGCTGAAACAGTCTACGAGGATGGAGAGGATGAAGGTAAGTCTGAACTCCCCATCAGCCTCTGTGTGGCAGACGCCATATCTGAAGCCAGGGCAAAGGCCGGCATATCACAAAGGGAGCTTGCTCTCAGAACCGGCATCGATCAGTCAGACATTTCGAAGCTTGAAAGAGGAATCGGAAACCCACCTGTAGGCATATTGAACAGACTTGCTTCTGCCATGGGAATGAAGTTGAATATACAGATTACATAGTTCCTGCGGCATCCGAATCCAAAAGAAGCTGACAGCTGAGGAAAAATGTGAAAAACCGTCTGAAAACCATTGGAAAAATGTGATTCGTTCTCAGAACTTCAGTTTCTCCGCC
>CAZGNN010000135.1:0-4732 GCA_964527335.1 uncultured Spirochaetaceae bacterium
GTATTTCCCTTAAGGAGTGACAATGGCTACTAAGAAAGAAAATATTGTACTTGGTTTAGGATGCATCTCATGTGCACACAACAAAGACATCAACCTTTATAAGGATATGTACAAGAAATCCACAGAGAAGAATGCTTCTCATGCCGAGGAAGGTGCGGCATTCCTCAAGAACCTCATGCAGAACTCTCCCGAGCGCACGGAATGCAGATTCTACAACAGCGATGACGGACTTTTATGCGAATACTTCGTCGAAAGGGACTACGACAGAACGGGAACCTGCCCGGACTATCTTGCGGCAAAGTTCGAGAAGGCACCTGTATCACGCACACGCACTGTCAGCGAAGATGAAGAGAGAGACACAGCCGACGGCGACATGAGGGAAGTCGACGAGGACGAACTCGAGGGCGAGAACGAAGACGACGAGCCGATCGAGATCATGGACGACGACAACTACGACGAAAACTGATCCAGCATACTGTTTTCATATAAGAGAGGACTCCGGTCCTCTTTTTTGTTGCCTTTTTCCCCTCCTGTAGTATGATGGAGTCAGGAGCGGGTTATCAGAAGAAAATACAGCAGTGTGACACAACTCAGAAAGACGTGCACGAGCGCTCACGTGAGGGCGGCCATCATGCATATAGAGAGAAACTACAGGGGAGCGGTATCGCTCTCCCACCTTGCTGAAGAGCTCAGGATAACGAAAGAGCATCTCTCGTCCATCTTCCGCACCGAAACGGGATATCCCTTCACATATTACTGCAATGCACTCAGAATCAACCGCTCGCTGTACTACCTTCTCTGCTCGGACTACACGACAGCAAAGATAGCCCGCCTCGTGGGCTTCCAGAGTTCATCATATTTCATAAAGGTATTCAAGGCTCTCAGCGGCATGACGCCAGGGGAGTACAGAGTCAGTCGAGAGAATAGATCTCGATGACGTCGACGAAGCCCAGACTCTGCAGCTCGTCGATGATGTCGATGGAGTTGCTGGTTCTGAGAGCTATTATCGAAGCGGTGAGATTCATCTCCCCGTCCTTGTTCCTTGCTATCTGGATGTTCTTGAGGATGAGTCCCTTCTCCTCCAGTTTCTCCTTGGCCTGGGCAATCGTCAGATTGTTCTTCGTGAGGTTTATCCTTACCGAGCCGTTGTTGGAGTTGAACGTCTTGTGCTCCCCGCGGTGGACGATGAGCTGGATGAGGATTATGAGTGCCGTGCAGCTTATTCCGAGGACATAGAGTCCCGCACCTATCGTGAGCCCGATTCCGACAGTCGCCCATAGTCCCGCTGCCGTGGTGACACCGACGATGTTGTCCTTCTTGACGAAGATGACGCCGGCACCGAGGAATCCTATCGCCTGCACTACTCCTGCGGCGACACGTGAAGCGTCAACCTGCACCGACTGCAGATAGACGACATCCATGAATGCGTATTTCGATATCACCATCATCAGCGCAGCCGCCATGGCCACAAGCATGTGTGTCCTGAGGCCCGCACTCTTGAGTCTCCTCTCCCTTTCCCATCCTATGAACATTCCGCAGATTGACGAAAGAAGAACACGGAGGATGAACTCCATCTGAAGAGTATTGGTAACAGTGAATTCCGGCATAAGCAAACCCCTTTTGAAATAAAGATATACTCTAGAGGTTTTTCCTTATAAGTCAAGCAGAAATTTAAATTTTACTCAAAAATTGACCCTACTATTACAGCCGTTAATCCCACCATAATCCAGAGTAATGAAAAAAGCCTTTTTCTGCTCTTCAGGATGTCACCCAGGAGTTCGAAGAAAAGAATGTAGATGACCATTCCGAGGGCAATGGATGTGAGGATTTCCACTACCGAAGTGCTGACGACGCTCTCGAGAGCGGACATGATGAGGCCTCCCAGGAAGGTCGAGAGAGATGCGGCAGATATTATCAGAATCTTCCTAAGGGTCCTTTCCTTTCTCGTCGTCGAATAGATGAGCATTCCCATCGGGATATTGTGAAGTGCAACACCGAGAGCAAGCATCAGGCCTGACGAAACAGAAGATGAAGCGAGGGAGTAGACGCTCATTCCCTCCACGATGTTGTGGATGGCGATGGCAAGTGCCGACATTATTCCTATGTGCGTCAGATTCCCCTCCCCGTGCTCCGGAACGAAGCGGTCGAGGAAAATGAGGATGACTAGTCCCAGAACGGTGAAGAGGACGAACGAGAGAAGCGTCGTCTTTCCGCCTTCTATGGCCTCAATCATCTCAGGGATGATGTCGAATGCGGCAACGCCGGACATTGCGCCGAACGCAACGGCGACGGAGGCATCCTCAACTCCCTCCCTTTTCCCGCCGGCAGAGCCCAGGGCGATTCCGATGAGAAAGACAAGACTCAGTAAAAGCGTTATGAGAAGCGGCATAGTCAGTTATTCTCCTTCTTCATGCAGTCGGGACATTTTCCGCAAAGTACAGTCGAGAGACAGTCCGAGAAACCCAGGTCCCTCTCTATGAGACTCTCTATCTTCTCGCTCGTCTCCCTGTCGATGTGAACTGTCTTTCCGCACTCCGTACACCTTATGTGCATGTGGTGCGGGCACCTCAGGCTGTCATAGTACTGGTACGATGCTGCCCCGCGGGCGGCGACGGCGACCTTTCTTATCTGGCCGTCATTCTCAAGTGCGTCCACAATACGGTATACCGAACTCTTCGGAATGTCCCCGAGAGCCGAGATTATGTCACTGAGGGTGAACGAAGAGGAGGGATTCGAACTGAAGAAAGCGAGAATCCTCTTCTTCGACTGTGTCGAATACTGCATAAAAATGAGAATAATTCTCAAATTCTCCTCTGTCAATCCTCTCTACACACAAACAACACCTTTCCGGAATTGGAAAAATGAAAATTGAGTATTATCTTTTAGGCATGAATAATTATCGTCCGTTCAACAGTAACCATAGCGGTGCTGACGAATTATCTGTAACACTCATAATAGCGGGAATCCTCCTGATCCTCGCCTATCCCATATTCACCGTTCTCTACCTCCGAATCACCTTCATAGCGCTGGGGGTAATCCTCATCGCCCTCGCTCTGATGAGAGCGCTATCAACAAACATCTCGAAGCGCAGAAGCGAGAACGACACCTTCCTCTCCCTCTTCAGAAGAGGAAACAGCGAGGAGAGAAGAAGGGAAAGGGAGGAGAAGAAGGCAAAGAAGCAGAAGAGAAAGGAAAACGAGAAGATCTACGCCTACTTCTTCTGCCCGAAGTGCAAGAAGGAACTCAGGGTTCCCCGCGGCAAGGGAAAGATAAAGATCACCTGCCCCAACTGCGGCGGGCAGTTCATAAGGAAGACCTGATCATGTTCGGCTACATCGTGCTTCCGTCCTCCGCCTCGAAGGAGGACAAGGCAGTATACAGAAAGGCCTACTGCGGCCTCTGCCACACTCTCAAGGAGAAATACGGAAAGGACGGGATGCTCTCACTCTCCTACGACATGACGTTCCTGACGCTGCTTTTATCGGATCTGGAGTCAGCAGAAGTGACGGAAGGAAAGGAGCGCTGCCCGGTGCATCCCCTCCTCAGGCACGAATACTTCACGACCCCTGTAATGGACTACACTTCCGACATGCAGATACTTCTCACCTACTACTCCCTCCTCGATTCAATCCACGACGAGGGAAAGGGAGAAAAGAGGGAACTCAGGTACCGTCCCTTCATTGAGAACATAGAGAAGAAGTATCCCCGGCAGGCGAAGGCCGTGAAGGAGAATCTTGCCGCAATCGGCGAATACGAGAAGAAGGGAGAAAAGGACGCAGAGAAGACAGCCCTCCTCTTCGGTAATCTCCTGGGAGAAATCTTCGTCATGGACGACACGGGTTTCTTCCGTAATGACCTCTTTCTGCTCGGGTGCAACATAGGGAAGTTCATCTATCTTCTCGACGCCTGGGACGACAGGAAGAAGGACAGACAGAGGGGGCAGTACAATCCCTACAGGGATGGTGTCACATACGATGAAGTGAAGAACATGCTTCTCGATGCGGCAGCAGGAGCCGGTGACAGCTACAGGAGGCTTCCTCTTGACGATTACACATCAATAACGGACAGTATAATCTACAGCGGAATGTGGACAAAGTTCAGAAAAGACAGAAAAGGCGGCAGTGACAAATGAGCGATCCGTACCAGGTGCTGGGTCTTAACAGCAATGCAACCGAGGAAGAGGTCAAGAAGGCCTACAAGACCCTCGCAAAGAAATATCATCCGGATGTCTGCGGCAATGACCCCTCCGCCGCAAAGAAGATGCAGGAGATAAATGCAGCCTATGATGAGATAATCAACCACAGGAGCTCGGGCTACGAAAGCTCCTCCTCAGGCTCGGCCTACTCGGGCTGGTACAACGGCTACGGGAACGCGAACACAGACGACGGGGAGAGCAACGAGATGAAGGCCGCTGCGGCATACATCAACGCACGTCACTTCAGGGAGGCGCTCAACGTCCTTTCATCCGTAAAGGCCGGGGACAGGAATGCAAAGTGGTATTACTACTCAAGCGTTGCAAAGTACTATTCGGGTGATACCCAGGGCGCTATGAGCGACATCAGCGAAGCTCTCAGAAGAGAGCCGAACAACTACCAGTACCAGGCATTCTTCGACAGGCTCCGTACCGGTCGCACCTTCTACACGGAGAAGCAGTCATCCTTCCAGCCCTCAGGTTCATTCTGGTCATGCTGCATCCCGATGATTCTTCTCAATCTCTTCTGTCCGGGTTATT
>CAZGNN010000136.1:0-4383 GCA_964527335.1 uncultured Spirochaetaceae bacterium
GGCCGTAAGGTATTAGCAAGAAGAAGAGCTAAGGGTAGATACAGCCTTACCGTCAGCGATGAGAAGAAGCCTTACTAAGACAGAAATTATCAGGAAAAAGAATGATATTGATCGCATTTTCAAGGAAGGAAAGACATGTTCCTGCCCTGGAATGCGATTAATCAGTCTAAACAACCAGCTTGGCTGGGACAGGATGATTGTCATCCCTGCAAAGCACTACGGCAGGGCCGTTGACCGCAATCTCCTGAGACGCAGGGCTAAGGAGATATTCCGCAACTACGCCTCCCGTCATTCCAGCCAGGAACAGACCGAAGAAATCACTAAGGACTATGTCCTCATTGTATATCCTGGAAAGGTTTCCGGTTTTTCCTTGCTTGAGTCCAGCCTCACGGAGCTCCTGGACAGGTCTAAGCGGAAATAATTCCTTTTCAATCTCATCAGCAGAGTTCCTATTCCATCTTTCCAGGCACTGAGAATAGATCCATTTGGGAGTAAAGAATGGATAGGAATACTATCATTGCAGTCATCCTCTGTGTAATAGTCATCACAGTAGGAATGACTTTCCAGCAGACACTGCTTCAGACATCCGACAGCACCGCAGAAACAGAAACGACAGTCGATGAGACTGCAGCCCCTGCAGTCCCGGAAGCGACATACACGGCCGTCGGCTCAGTCACGGATGACAAACCGTTCACAATAACATCACCGTCACTGAGTGTGACGTTCAATCCGAAGGGCGGTACGATTGAAAGCATCCATGACGAGCAGAACGACGTCAATCTCCTTCTGAAAGAGGACGGTGACGAGAATGCCTTCATGCTCTACTGGGCTGACGACAGATCGGAGCCGATTGATGACCTCTTCTCCTACACGACACAGGAGAACGGAATAAGCGGCAACAGCGACACCGTAACGCTTGTCGTGTTCTCACGCACGTTCAGGGAAGACAGCACAGGACGTGAATTCACCATCGAGAAGACATACGCCGTTCCGAACAACGACGAGTACATGATTCAGATGAAAGTCACCGTTTACACGAACGATGGCCTTGAAATCCCTGTTAATGAGGAAAATACACTCTATACTCTCTCTGTAGGCTCTCAGGTCGGCCCCGAGTTTGATTCGCTCAACGGTAACTACGACTACAGAAGAGTCTATTACAAGCTCGATGGCAAGAATAAGAGAAAGACAGTCTCGAGCGGCAATCTCTCCACGACCGATGCAGTCGACTGGGTCGGAGTCGTCGGTAAGTACTTTGCGTTCCTCGTGATTCCCGAGACAGACAATACAGTCACAAAGGTCGAGACAGTGCAGGAATCTGGTGAGACGATAAGCCAGAAGAACACAGTATATCTTACGAGAAAGGCAACTGCCGACAGCAGGACGGAAGATATCTATTCGTTCTACTGCGGCCCGCAGCTCTCGTCCACGCTCGGCATCTACGACAACGCTTCAGACAACGTATTCGGTCTCAAGGACCACAGTCTCAAGAAGGCACTGGACGTATCGTGGCTGAGCTGGCTCGAGACAATCCTCAAGTGGGCTCTCGAAGGATTCAACTTCATCACCCATAACTACGGTATTTCAATCATCCTCCTGACAATCCTCGTCAAGCTTCTCCTCATTCCTCTCTCGAAGAAGGGAACGGACAGCACTGCAAAGATGAGTGCTCTCCAGCCGAAGCTCCAGGAAATCCAGGAAAAGTACAAGGATGACCCGCAGGCACAGAACCTTGCGGTATCGAAACTGTACAAGGAAGAGGGCATCAATCCGATGGGTTCATGTCTCCCGCTCCTGATTCAGTTCCCGATCTTCATCGGTCTCTACGGACTATTAAACAAGGACTTCTCGCTCAGAGGCGCAATGTTCATCCCCGGCTGGATCACCGACCTTTCGATTCCGGAGACAATCTTCACTCTTCCGTTCAACATCCCGTTCCTCGGAAACAAGATACATCTCCTGCCTATTCTCTATACGTTCTCGATGATTTTCTCGATGAAGATCACGCAGAGTGCCACGACGTCGTCACAGGGTTCGAACAAGGGAATGATGTGGTTCATGACCTACGGCATGCCTATCCTGTTCTTCTTCATCCTCTACAATGCACCGTCTGGACTTCTCATCTACTGGTCGATGTCCAACCTGCTCTCCATCATCCAGCAGGTCTACACCAACAAGAAGAAGGTAGCCGGCTACAAGAAGGAAATAGAGGAGAAGGATGCAATAAAGGCTCAGAAGAAGGCCGAAAAGAAGAAGAGAAGATAAGAGGTTTAACAAGATGTATAAAGATTTTGAAGGAAAAACAGAAGAAGAAGCAAGAAACAGGGCCATTGAGGAGCTTAACCTCAACGGCACTGATTTCGACGTGGAAGTAATAGAAGTCGTCAAGAAGGGACTCTTCAAGAAGCCCAGCTGCAAGATTCGTGTCTACTACGGTGAAGATACCGAAGAAAGAGACTCGGAAGAGGAAGTTGAGGAAAACACTAAGGAAGAGAATCTCGAAGCCGAGAACGACACCGAGAGAAAGGTCATCGAATTCCTCAACACCCTCATTGCAAAGATGGGCTACGAAGGTGAGGCAACCATCAGCTACCGCAAGGACAGCAAGATCGGCATCGACATCGAATCCCCCGATTCTTCCTATATCATCGGAAGAAAGGGCAGAAACCTTGATGCTATCCAGCTTATCACGAACGTGTATGCAGGTAACCTCGATCCGGATGTGAAGATTGTCGTCGACAGCGAGAATTACCGCATGAGACATGAGGAGCAGATCATCCGCAACGCCTACAAGGTTGCCGATCAGGTAAGAAGAAGCGGAAAGAGCAGACTTCTCGACCCGATGAACCCGTTCGAGAGAAGACTTGTCCACACTGCGCTCAACGAATACGACGGCGTCGAGACTAAGAGCGAGGGCGAAGGCCTCTACAAGCAGGTCAGAGTCATACCCGTGAAGAAATAAGACAGAGTGTCATAAATGATGAGAGACCACCCTCAAAACAGGGTGGTCTTCTATTTACAAGAGAGGAAATATAGGGTAGTATCATTATTAGGAATAGATACTAATTAAATAGTTATCACTAACTTCAAGGAGAGTAATATGGAACTCAAGGGATCAAAGACAGAGAAAAACCTGATGACGGCATTTGCCGGTGAAAGCCAGGCAAGAAATAAGTACACATACTTCGCTTCCAAGGCAAAGAAGGAAGGCTACGAGCAGATTGCAGCCATCTTTTTAGAGACAGCAGAGAACGAGAAGGAACATGCGAAGATGTGGTTCAAGTACCTCGAGGGCGGCGAAATAAAGTCCACTGTCGATAACCTCAAGGCAGCTGCAGAAGGCGAGAACTATGAATGGACTGACATGTATGCACAGTTTGCAGAGGAAGCAGAGAAGGAAGGCTTCAAGAAGATTGCAGCTGAATTCAGACTTGTCGGTGGTATCGAGAAGGAACACGAGAAGAGATATCTTGCACTTCTGAAGAACGTCGAGGAAGGACTTGTCTTCTCACGTGACGGCGAGATGATCTGGAAGTGCCGCAACTGCGGACATATCGTAATCGGAAAGAATGCACCCCAGAAGTGCCCGGTATGTGCTCATCCTCAGGCTTACTTCGAGCTTGTTGCAGAGAACTACTGATTCACACCTACACCGATACACAGAGGCTCCGGAAAACCGGGGCCTTTCCATTTGACACCTCTGCGGCATAAGACTATCTTGTGCTAAGGAGAAAAACAGATGAAGAGAGTAATACCGCTTCTGCTGCTTATTGCCGTGCTTGCTCTGTCATGCAGCAACGGAACATATACATTCTGCACTGTCAGTTTCGAGACCGACGGAGGAACGGAAGTCCCCGCGCAGGAAGTAATCAGGGGAAGGAAGGCAGTAGAACCTAAATCTCCCGAAAAGGACGGATGCAAATTCCTCAACTGGACTCTCGGCGACGAAAAGTACGACTTCAGCACAGCAGTCGAGAAGGACATTACCCTCACTGCGGTGTACACTGCGGATGATACATTCTGTACTGTTATTTTTGAGACTGACGGAGGAACGTTGGTTTCCTCTCAGGAAGTATATAAAGGAAAGACAGCAGTCGAGCCCAAATCTCCGGAGAAGGACGGATACACATTCCTCTACTGGACACTCAATGGTGTTAAGTACGAATTCAGCACACCGGTAAATAAGGACATTACCCTGAAGGCGGAATACCTGGACGACAGTAAGATAGAAAAGATTGCATTCGAGGCAAAGCGTATCTATACGATTGCAGACATACTTGTCAACAAGACAACTTTAGACAATGGAACGACAGGTGATATCTCAAGTGTCTTCTCCTCGACAGATGATGCGGCACTGCTGCTTGCAACAGCACTCAACATTGA
>CAZGNN010000136.1:4393-4730 GCA_964527335.1 uncultured Spirochaetaceae bacterium
GGAAAGACAGCAGTCGAGCCCAAATCTCCGGAGAAGAACGGATACACATTCCTTTACTGGACTCTCAATGGCGTGAAGTACAATTTCAGCAATGCGGTGGTAGATAAGAGCATTACTCTGAGGGCGGAATACCTGGCCGACAGTAAGATAGAAAAGATAGTAACCGAGGCAGAACGTATCTATTCGATTGCATACATACTTGTCAACAGAACTTCATTAATAAACGGAACGAAAGATGATATTTCCAGTGTATTCACTTCTGAAAATGATGCGGCACTGCTGCTTGCAACAGCACTCAACATTGAGAAGGATCAGTTATACGTAGATATCAACAACA
>CAZGNN010000137.1:0-4688 GCA_964527335.1 uncultured Spirochaetaceae bacterium
GGATAATGCTCGTCGATGCAGCTTTCGATGGCAGAGGATGCAGCCTTTCCTTCCGTTCTTGTCGTCCACCTTGCCATGATGAAGCCGGAAGCAATGATATCGAAGATGAAGAATGCGAGGATAAGCCACGTGAGGACCTTCCCGACCTTGTCGGGGATGGCAAGTATCATCTTGGAGAGCAGAGGATATATTCTCTTGATCCAGAGGACACCGAGTACACCCCACATCAGTGAATAGTAGAGGCAGATTCTTCCGTTGATGTTGAGGGGAAGATGACTGTAGTCCCAGGCTCTGACGCCGAGTGTCAGCTCCTGTCCCCAGGAACAGACGTACTCGAGTACCGAGCCGACAAGAAAGCCCCCGAGGAACGATATCCTCTCGGTATGGTTACGGTACCTGTAAAGGAAATACGACAGAGCCACGGCCCCGAGGCCGTAGAGGATGTTGAACGGTCCATAGACCATTCCCTGCCGGCTCTCGATGTAGCCGTTCGTAAGCCAGCACCAGAACATTTCGATGACAACGCCGCCGAATGAGCCGATGTAGAGAATCCAGAGAATCTTGTAGAGGTTGATTCCCTTCGAGAAGTGATTCTTCTTCATCTCCTCTTCGTCGATTCTGGCGTTGCTGAGGCCACTGAGCATACGGCCGCGGACATCGTGCCATCTGCCCGTGAGCTCGTCAGAGACCTCGAAGAGAGTCTCGTAGGACTTTATGATGTTCTTCCTCGTGCGTCTGAAGCTCTCCCCCGTAGCCTCTACCGTCGCCTTTATTTCGCCTCGGTCCCTGCCGCTCATGAGCGACGGGAAGAAGTCGTTCTGCATCTCTGTAACGGTGTTCGTAACGGTCTGGAGGAGTTCCTCGCTCTTGATTTCTGCGCTGCTTCTGATTTCAAGCGTGTCAGTCTGTCTCTTTTTCTTCTTTCCTGTCTTCATATTCCTTTCCCGGAGGAAAAGGTTAACCAATCATGAAAGATATTGGAATACGGCTGAGCCCTTTTTCTTCAGCCACAATGTCTCGAGGACAATGCCGATGACGAAGACGGCAAGATATATGAGAATATAAAGGGATATGTTCATCACGCCGAAGAGGAACTTGAAGTATATGAATGCGAACAGGGCAGCTACAGCCCATCCTCCGAAGAGGGAGATGTACGTCGCGAATCCGTTCTTGACGCAGGAGGCCTCGTTAGTCCAGTGCAGGGAGGGATGAAGAAGATTCAGCACGAGTCCCGTCTCCGACATGAGAAGGGAGTACACGAGAGCAAAGAGAAGTACCAGTGGAAGGTCCTTTATGCTGATTACAGTAGTCGCCACTGCGCTGAGGAGGAGAATGACAGACGCTGCCGCACTCGGGACGAAGCAGAAGATGATCTTGCTCTTCAGTACATCAAAGGGCTCAACTGGAAGTGACTGGACTATCCAGATGTTCTTTCCCTCGAGCGATACGCTGGGAGCGCTTATGCCGTTCATCGAGATAATGAGGAGAAGCACCGTCGCTGCACCGTACGGTCTCAGGAATCCCGCTCCGGCCTCCTCTATCTCTGTCGTGAAAGCCGAAATCCTGGAGCGGAAGAAGAAGAGAGCGACGGCACCGGCGAGCATGACAACAAGTCCCAGTCCCGTATTGAGGGCATAGACAGTCGAAGTGATGAATCTCCTCTCCTCTCTCTTCACGAGAGCCTTCAGCGGAGAAAGAACCTTTATCTGAGAAGAGGAATATGCCTTCTTCTCGCTCTTTCCGTTCTCGGTGCTGAGACGTATGAAGGAACGGGAAAGAAGATAGAAGCACAGTCCGGTCAGTGTGGCAGACACTCCGACGACGATGAGGGCGTCATGAAACGATCCCGTACAGCCCTGTCCGAGAGCATAGAGGAAGTAGACTTTCTTGATTGAGGAACTTACGGCATCGGCATTCTCTATGATCGCCTTGATATACTCGCTTGCCCTTGCTGAAACGAAGTAGTAGATCCCGAGGAAGAGAAGAGAGGCGATTATCTTCGCGACGTTCTTGCTCTTCATCTTCGTCATGAGCTTTGCAATAACCCACCCCAGGGCACATGTCAGTGTCATGACGATGAGCGCAAGCGCTGCCATCATGACTATCTGCAAGAGCAGAGTAACTATCGAAAACGAAGGAGAAGCAACCCAGTAGGCTACGATTGCTGGAATATAGACAAGCGACATGTATCCCGTTCCGGTGAGAAGCACGACAAGCATCCTCGAAAACAGGATGTCACCGCTCTTTATCGGAAGCGAGAAGAGAAGGTCATTGTCCTTCGAGGCATACAGCATGGCATGGGTATTGAAGACGTCGCCGAATATGCCGAATGCGACTGCAAGCATCGATATGAACGTGAAGTAGAACCAGCCCAGTCCCGCCCGGATGAATGCAGTCCCCAGCTGATAGGAAAGGAAATAGAATATTCCGAGGAGGAAGAGACCGAGAGCGATATAAAGCGCTATAAGAAGGGCCGTCTTCGACTTCTTCGTCTTCTCCCCTGTCTTCGTGTTGACGAAGAGGGAGCGCCACATCTCCAGAAATTCCTTCTTTACAAGAATCTTTATCATCACTCCTCCACAAGTTCCAGGAATACGTCCTCGAGGCTTTCGTCTCCCTTCACCTCTTCCATCGTTCCGCTCTTGATGAGAACGCCGCCCTTGATGATGGCGACCTTGTCGCAGAGCTTCTCTGCAACTTCAAGGACATGTGTCGAGAAGAAGATGCTGCCGCCGCGGGAGCAGAGCTCTCTCATGAGGAGCTTGAGAGTATGTGCAGCCTTCGGGTCAAGTCCGACAAAGGGTTCGTCCATGACGAGGAGCTTGGGCTCATGAACGAGTGCCGAGATTATGGCAAGCTTCTGCTTCATTCCGTGGGAATACTGGCCGATGGCGGAGCCGAGGTCATTCTTGATTTCGAAGAGATCTGCATACTTCTCGATTCTCTCCTCGAGGTCCTTCTGCGAGATACCGAATATCGAACCGATGAAGTTGAGGTACTGGACACCTGTCATGTATTCGTAGAGATCCGGATTGTCTGGAATGTATGCCGTAACGCGCTTTGCCCCGATCGGGTCATCCTTGATGTTGATTCCGTTGATGTATATTTCACCCTTGTCGTAGGTCTGGATGCCGACGACGCTTTTGATGGTCGTCGTCTTTCCGGCACCGTTGTGGCCGATGAAGCCGTAGATTTCCCCCGGAAGGATGTGAAGTGTTAGATCGTCCACGGCCTTCTTGGTGCCGTAGCTCTTTTCGAGATGTTCTATTCTGAGCATAAGTACTCCTTGTTAGCGTTGTGTAATTCTTGCATAAAGGAGGATTCTCTTCAATGTAAGAAGGTGGAAGTTAACTCCGACTTAACAGATATCATCTGCAAGATGCAGAGCGACGTAGAACTTGTCGAGAGAATGGTTGGCTGCAGCCAGGTTCTCCCTCTCTCTCCATTCGTCCGGTGCGACGACATCGCCGGGAACAAGGAACGCATAGAGTGAAATACCGTAGAACCTGCTTACGGCCTCAAGTCCGGCCATTTCCATTTCGACCGAGATGCAGCCTTCCTTCTTTCTCTTCTCTATCTTGAGAGGAGTCTCGCGGTAGAAGGAATCAGTGGTCCATGTCTTTCCTTCTATGTATGGTATCTTGTTTCTCTCGAGAAATGACGACACAGCAGAGTGGTTTTTCATATCGACATAGTCCGAAGGTTCGAGATAGTGGTAGCTCATTCCTTCGTCGCGGTAGGCGGCTGTCGGAACTATTACCCTGCCTTCCGTGAGTGACTTGTCCAGCGTTCCGCAGGAACCGAATACGATGTACCTGTCACACCCCGTTATCACACGGGACTCCTCCATCATGAACGAGGAGCATGCCGACGACAGATACGAAAGGTAGAAGCCTATCGTCTTCCCATTATAATGAAAGGCGTAGACGGGAGTGCGTCCGTTGACGTTCGTCATTCCCCCTATTTCCCTGCATTCGAACGAGGAGAGAATATGGCTGTGTATCTCATGCGAGAACACGATGATGTTAGAGTCGGTCTTAACCGAGGATGGAGTGAAGCACATTCCTGGGGTGATTATCCCCTCACCGCTGTCATAGTCCGTTATCACAGGTGTCTCCCGTTTCGACAAGAAGAAGCTTGCCATTCTTCACGCTCACGACTGCCTCATCAAAAGCAACCTCATTGCTGACGCCGTACTGGTACGAGGGTTCTATCACTGCATTCTCGAGATTGTACTTCGCCCCTCTTATGCTCACGCCCTCGGTTCTTCCGAAGAGAGCGAGAAGTGAAAAATACTTAGCACCTTTACGGATTACCGTTTCCTTCCCGGAGACAAGTCTTATTACAGTGTTACCGTCGGCTATCATGCCGGTGCATGAGTGAGTATCGAGATAGTCCAGAAGATATATGTTCGCAAGTGAATGGTCGACTCTTCCCCCCAATGCCCCGAGAATTAAAAAATCCCTGAAGCCGCGTTCAATTCCTTCCTTCACTCCGGCATACGAATCTGTGTCATCCTTCTCCCTCGGAAGGACTATGGTTTCCACGCCCTCCGGTCTGGGATGAGAGTCAAAGTCTCCTATGGCGAGGTCGGCCCTTACACCGAGTTTCTCCTCATGGTATAGTCCGGAGTCACAGAACAGAAAGAAGTCTCCGTCTTTCAGAAGTTTCTTCACTTCACTGTAGTT
>CAZGNN010000138.1:0-4646 GCA_964527335.1 uncultured Spirochaetaceae bacterium
GGACATCGTCAGGAGATTCAAGCGCTACGGAGACTACAGCTGGAAGAACTTCCCCTCTGAGGCTGCAATCCAGATGAACGACACACACCCGTCCCTTGCGGTACCGGAGCTCATGAGAATCCTCATCGACAACGAGGGACTGGGATGGGACGAAGCCTGGGACATCACGGTGAAGACTCTCGGCTACACCAACCACACACTCATGCCGGAGGCACTCGAGAAGTGGCCTCTCCCGATGATTGAATCCCTCCTTCCGAGGCACATGGAGATCATCTACGAGATCAACAGACGCTTCCTCTCCTCGGCCGTATCATACTTCCCGATGCAGAACGACAAGATCGCGAAGATATCGATCATAGAGGAAAGCAACCCGAAGATGGTCAGGATGGCGAACCTCGCAATCATCGGCAGCCATTCGACAAACGGTGTCGCCGCACTGCACTCGAAGCTTTTAAGGGAGAACATGTTCCCCGAGTTCGCACTTGTCTTCCCCGACAGGTTCAACAACAAGACGAACGGAATCACACAGAGAAGGTGGCTTCTTGATGCCAACCCCGCTCTCGCTTCCCTCATCACCGAGGCCATCGGCAGCAAGTGGATCACATCGTTTGACGAAGTGGAAAAGCTGAAGGCCTTTGCCGACGACAGCGCATTCGTCGAGAAGTTCGGCCGCGTCAAGGAGACTGCAAAGGAGAATGCTGCCGCATTCCTCAGAAAGGATGCGGGAATAGTAATCGACACATCAACTCTCATAGATGTCCAGGTGAAGAGAATCCACGAGTACAAGAGACAGCTTCTCAACGCCTTCAACATCGTCATGATATATAACAGGCTCAAGAGTGATTCCGGCTACCGTCAGAACTTCCAGCCCATCACATTCCTCTTCGGAGGAAAGGCTGCTCCGGGCTATGTGAATGCAAAGCTCATAATCAAGTTCATATCCTCGATTGCATCGGTAATCAACCAGGATCCGCAGGTAAGGGACCTTCTCCACGTCTACTTCATGCCCGACTACAGGGTAACGCTTGCAGAAGCCGTAATTCCTGCAACGAACCTCTCCGAGCAGATTTCGACAGCAGGAACGGAGGCTTCCGGAACAGGCAACATGAAGTTCATGGTGAACGGTGCGCTCACAATCGGAACGCTTGACGGTGCCAACGTCGAGATGGCAGAGCGTGTCGGCGACGACAACATCTTCATCTTCGGTCACACCGAGAAGGAAATTGCAGCACTTGCACCGGTCTACTCCTCACGCGAATGGATTAATAATAACGATGAGATAAGGAGTGCGGTAGAGCTCATACAGTCGGGATTCTTCAACAACAGCGAAAGCGGAATCTTCGATCCTCTCCTCTCCTCCATCATCGACCAGAACGACAGGTACTTCCTGATGGCCGACTGCGCATCGTACTCGTCGCGCCACGAGGATGCAGTGAGCCTCTACAGGGACAACAGAACACAGTGGAACAGAAAGGCAATACTCAACATCGCCTCCTCAGGCTTCTTCTCGTCAGACAGAACGATAAAGGAATATGCGGACGACATCTGGCACGTAAAGCCCGTGAGAGTCAAGCAGAGCAAGGAGGACACTGTCCTCGAGGACGCAAGAAAGGCCGACTGAAAATAGCGGCCGTAGTCGAGGGAGCTGCCCGTCAGGACGGCTCCTTTTTCTTTGACAGGTATGATTCACAGTCGAGGTCTGCGGCCCTGAAGCAGAACGCGAGCGACGAAATGACGTCGTTCCAGTACGGAGGATAGCCGTTGCAGCCGTGGCATGACATGGCATGCTTACGCTCGAATGTGACGGTGAGAGTCCACGTCATGCCGTCAGAAAGAGACGGGTCGTAGGATGTCTGCTTCCAGCATTCGAAATGGGCAGAGGAGAAAAGCGTCGAAGCAACACGCGCCCAGTCTGAGGCACTTACAGTCCCGCCTGCCTGACTCTCTGCCGTGAAGACCTTGTAGACGGCACCGCCATCGTCCTTTTTGGATGAGATGAGAATCCTTACCCTCTCCTCCCCCAGTCTCTTGAGATCCAGGGTGATGCTTCTCAGGCTCGAGGCAAGGCATTCCTCGTCACTTCTTCTGAAAGTTGTCCTGCAGAGCGGACAGCGGCATGAGCCCCCGTCATTCTCCACAGTCCTGTTGCCCCCGCAGCAGGGACAGATCAGCGTGTTCGGCATATAATTCCCCCCAAAAATGGAATATGCATATATTCTGAATGCCCGAAAGCCGTTTTTAAAGAATTTTTTTTAGGAATTTTCAGTCATCGCCGATTGGGAGTAGAATGCATATATGACGACGATTCTGCTAGCGGCGGGCCTGAGTTCGAGAATGGGAAGAAACAAGCTTCTCCTCCCCTATAAGGGCAAGACTGTCATCGAAAACACGCTCCTTTCAGTCCTTCCCCTCTCGAGGAGGGTAATTGTCGTCACGGGGCACGAGAGGGAGAGAATCGAGAGTCTTCTCAGAGATTATCCGGTGGAGTTCGTATATAACAGTGAATATGAAAAGGGACAGAGAGGAAGCACGATAATGGGGATAGAAGCCGTTGATGACGATGACTTTGCAGTCCTTCCCTCTGACCTTCCCCTCCTTGAAGAGAAGGACAATGCCGTTCTCTTCTCGTCCCTCAGAGAAAGCTCAATCGTACGTCCCGTCCATAACTCCATCCCCGGTCACCCCGTATGCTACAGACGGGAGAACAGGGACAGGCTCCTTAAGTGGAACGGAACGATGAAGGAGTATCTGAAAAGGGAGGGTTTCTCTTCGATTCCCTCCCCTGTCGGATGTGTCTACGATGTGGACACACCCTCACGTTACGACGCACTCTCAGTCTTCAACACAGATTTTTCCGTCCTTGAGCGTTACATTGATTAAGCCGTTCTTCTTGACCTCTCCGGAGAGAATCGAACGCGAAAGCGTATTCTCGATTTCGTTCTGGATGGCCCTTCTGATAGGTCTTGCACCGTAGTCAGGGTCGAAGCCGACCTCTGCGATGTAGTCTTCGACTTCCCCTGTCCACGACAGTGTGACACCTCTCTTCTCAAGTCTCTGGGCAAGAGTCTCAAGCTGCAGATGGACGATGCTCTTCACCTGTTCCTTTCCGAGCGGGTTGAAGATGACGATCTCGTCGATACGGTTGATGAACTCCGGCTTGAAGGCGCTGTGGATGGCATTCATCACCTCTTCGTTCGCATGCTCGGGATCCTTGAGAATGTACTCGCTTCCGAGGTTGCTCGTCATGATGATGATCGTGTTAGTGAAGTCCACGACCCTGCCCTGACCGTCGGTGAGTCTTCCGTCGTCGAGAACCTGCAGGAGGATGTTGAAGACATCCGGATGCGCCTTCTCGATTTCATCGAAGAGGATGACGGAGTACGGACGGCGTCTCACGACTTCCGTAAGCTGTCCGCCCTGATCATAGCCTACATATCCTGGAGGCGCTCCGATGAGACGTGACACCGAGTACTTTTCCATATACTCGGACATATCTATCCTCGTGAGGGCCTTCTCGTCATCGAAGAGGAAGGATGCAAGCACCTTTGCAAGAAGCGTCTTTCCGACACCCGTGGGGCCTGCGAAGAGGAACGAACCGAGAGGTCTGTGCTCGTCGCTGAGACCTGCCTTGTTACGTCTGATTGCGTTGCTCACGGCTTCGATGGCCTCGCTCTGTCCGATGACCGACTTCGAGAGAGTCTTCTCGAGATCCGCATACTTCTGCATCTCCGAGCTCATCATCTTCGCAACCGGTATTCCGGTCCAGAGAGACACGACCTTAGCGATGTCGTCTTCAGTGACTTCCTCCCTCAGAAGTCTGCCTTCCTCTCCCTTGAAGGAGTTGACCTTGTCCTCGGCCTCCTTTATGGCCTTCTCGAGAGTGGGCATCTCACCGTACTTTATCTGGGCAGCCTCGTTGAGGTTGCCGTTCCTTTCGGCGTTCTCCTTCCTCTGCACGAGCTTTTCCATCTCGGCCTTCTTCTCTCTGAGGGCGAGGATGGCATCCTTTTCGTTCTGCCACTCTAGATGGAGTGCATCATACTTCGTCTGGTCCTCGCCGAGTTCGACGTTGAGCTTCTCAAGTCTCTCCTTAGAGGCTTCATCGTTCTCACGGCTGAGTGCCTGCTTCTCTATCTGAAGCTGGAGAATCTTTCTCTGGAGCTTATCCAGGGCCTCAGGCTGGGATTCGATTTCCATCTTGATCTGGGATGCAGCCTCATCGACAAGGTCGATTGCCTTATCGGGAAGGAACCGGGAGGTGAGGTATCTGTCGGAGAGAGTTGCTGCCGCGACAAGAGCCTCGTCCTTGATTCTTACACCGTGATGCACCTCGTACTTGGGCTGGAGACCACGGAGAATGGAGATAGTGTCTTCGACACTGGGCTCCTTTGCATACACAGGCTGGAACCTTCTCTCGAGTGCCTTGTCGGCCTCGATGTACTTACGGTACTCGTCGAGTGTGGTTGCGCCGATTGCATGGAGTTCACCCCTTGCAAGAGCCGGCTTGATGAGGTTGGAGGCATCAGTCGAGCCTTCAGCGGCACCTGCACCGACGATTGTGTGGAGTTCATCGATGAAGAGGATAATCTTACCCTCGCTCTTCGTGACTTCGTTGATGACACCCTTGAGTCTTTCCTCAAACTCTC
>CAZGNN010000139.1:0-4641 GCA_964527335.1 uncultured Spirochaetaceae bacterium
TAAAGGAAAGAATCGTTCCCGACAGGGAACTTGTCAGAAGATACAGTGAAAGATACTCCTCGTTCAGACTTCTCTATCCTGCCCTGAAGAGTGTCTTCCCGTCACTTCAGAGAAAGGAGAACAATGTATGAAGGTTTATTCTGTATTTGATCCGCTCTTTAAGGAGTATGGTGCCGTCGTCGAGGGGTATGACACTTCCTCTCTTCTCTCCGCACTCGTAGACAAGACACCGCAGAGTGCTACGGGAACTGAGTACGTTCCCGAGGACGATAATCTCATGGCTCTTCCGATAGCGGAAGAATTCGCATCGAGAGCCTACGGAGGTCTTCCCGTGCAGCTTGGGTGGTGCAACGGCTACAATACCCGTCTCAACGCACTTGAGTACCACCGTGACAGCGAGTTCAACGTGGGAACGGAGGACTTCATCCTCCTTCTTGCAAAGAGAAGCGATATCGAAGAGGGGATTCTCGACACTGCAAAGGTGAAGGCATTTCTCTGCCCGAAGGGAACACTCGTCGAAGTCTTTGCTCCTACTCTCCACTATGCTCCCTGCTCAACGGAGAAGGGGAAAGGCTTCAGGGTATGTGTGGTACTGCCGAAGGGAACCAATCTCGAGAAGCCTTCAATCGATGTGAAGTCCTATGAGGATTCCCTTCTCTGGGCCTCGAATAAATGGCTTCTTGCCCATGAGGAAAGCACTGAGGCACACTTGGGTGCCGTTGTTGCACTCAAGGGTATTAATCTTGACGTATCTGAAAACTGGAAATAAAAGAGGAAAGAAAATGATGAAAAACATTCCGGAAGTGAAACTTGGTATAATCGCAGTCTCACGTGACTGCTTCCCGATTGCCCTCTCCACAGAGAGGAGAAACAGAATTGCAGAGGTCTACGGCGAAGGACTCTACAACTGTCCTGTGACTGTCGAGAACGAGAAGGATGTCGACAGGGCTCTCGAGGACGTAAGGAAAGAGGGCTGCAACGCTCTTGTCGTCTTCCTCGGCAACTTCGGTCCCGAGACACCTGAAACACTGATCTGTCAGAAGTTCGACGGCCCTGTCATGTATGTGGCAGCAGCAGAAGGCGACGGCGATATGATAAACGGCAGGGGAGACGCATACTGCGGTATGCTGAACTGCTCGTACAATCTGGGGATGAGACATCTCAGGGCTTATATCCCGTCATATCCTGTCGGAACAGCCGAGGACATCGCAAAGATGATAAAGGACTTCGTTCCTGTTGCAAGAGCAATCATAGGACTCAGGAATCTCAAGATAATCACATTCGGCCCGCGTCCCCAGGACTTCTTCGCATGCAATGCTCCGATAAAGGGACTCTACGAACTCGGTGTCGAAGTCGAGGAGAACTCAGAGCTCGACCTTCTTGTCTCATACAGGGAGCATAAGGGCGATAAGCGTATTGCAGACACTGTGAAGGACATGGCCGGAGAACTCGGAGAGAAGGGTAACAACTACCCGGATCTACTCGAGAGAATGGCACAGTTCGAGCTCACGCTTCTTGACTGGGCGGAGAACCATAAGGGTGCAAGAAAGTACGTCGCATTCGCTGACAAGTGCTGGCCGGCATTCCCCTCCGAGTTCGGCTTCGAACCTTGCTACGTCAACTCTCGCCTTGCATCACGCGGTATTCCCGTCGGCTGTGAAGTCGATATCTACGGAGTACTCTCGGAGTACCTCGGCTCCTGTGTGACAGAGGATGCCGTGACACTTCTCGACATCAACAACTCCGTTCCGAAGTACATCTACGATGAGGACATTGACGGTAAATTCAACTACTCCCTGACAGATACCTTCATGGGCTTCCACTGCGGCAACACTCCTTCCTGCAAGATGTGCTCAGACAGGGCAGTGAAGTACCAGCTCATCCAGAACAGACTTCTCGAGAACGGCGGTAAGCCCGACTTCACCCGCGGTACTCTCGAGGGCGACATCGCCCCCTCCGACATCACGTTCTACCGCCTCCAGTGCGACAGCAACGGGGACCTCAGAAGTTATGTTGCAGAAGGTGAAGTTCTTCCTGTTGCAACACGCTCGTTCGGCGGAATCGGAATATTCGCGATTCCCGAAATGGGCAGATTCTACCGCCATGTGCTTATCGGGAAGCGCTACCCGCACCACGGTGCAGTCGCATTCTCACACTGCGGCAAGTACATCTATGAAGTTCTCCGGTACTTCGGTGTTAAGGACATTGCCTATAATCAGCCGAAGAGTCTCCCGTACCCCGGCGAGAATCCGTTCATCAAATAGTCAGTGTGACTTACAAACCATGCTGCAGGATGACGGAATTTGTATAGGAGGGAGATGCAGAGTCTTCTGCAGCATGGAAATAAACATTTTGTAAGAGGAGAATACAAAGGGCCGGCCATCCGGCCCTTTGTCGGGCCCTACCTCGAAGCCTTGACGATGACTATCTGCGAGCAGTCAGTCGAATTGAAGATGGCAAGCCACTTGCCGTCCTTCGATATCTCGATGGAATCGTACAGGTCGCTGTCTATGCTGATGCTGTTTCCTTCCACGAGTGTATAGTAACTCTCCTCGTTGAGAGTCGGAGTGAGAGTGACGAGCTTCTTGTTCCTGTTGTCGAGCTTGTAGCCGTACTTCGTGTCGACGCACATCTCGATTGTGCCCACGCTTTCCTCCTCGATGCTCTCCTCCTTGTACTGCTCGTAGCCGTTGGCGGATGATGCAGCCTTCTTGTAGTATACGATCTTCTCCGATGAGAGTATGAATGCATACGTTCCCGTCGATTCCAGGAAGCCACAGCTTATGCCGTCACGGAACTCGTCCTTTGTCTTGTTGTCGTTGTAGTAGGTGATATAGTCGTTCCAGCTTACCCACATGAAGTATTCCGAGAATCCCGCGTAGTCGTAGGAGTCGTTGTAGTGGGCTTCCCCGACCTTTCCTCTCTGACCGGAAATCGAGATGAAGCGTCCCGTTCCCGGCAGCGTCGTCATATCCTTGAAACCGGAGTAGCCGAATTCAAGGGTTGGCTCGGTTATGTATCTCCCGTCCCGATTGATCATGTTGCCGCTGTTGGGACGGAAGTTGAATGCGACGTATCCCATTCTCGTCTTCCCGATATTCTCGATTTGGGCGATGAACACTCCGTCGCCCTCGACTATCTTCACGAAGCGGCATGCCTTGTTCGCTCCGCCGGAGGAGTCGAACGAGGTCTCCTCGTCGTTGAACGTGATCTGCGTCGTGCTGACCATGAGGTGGACGGCCTTGCAGGACGATGAGCTGTTGCAGAGTACGATTACCGAGTAGTAGCTCTCGTTGGCATTTCCCGTCGTCGCGAAGTCCGAGACATCATATTCCCCGATTCCCACCTCGTTGTAGCTGTAGGAAGCGACGACGGAGTATGACGAGGATGTCATCTTCACGAGCTGCATGAGGTTGTTCTTGTTGTTCGCGATGAGAAGATAGTTGTTCGGCAGGAAGTGCATGACTGCATTGCCGCCGAGTACGAGCTCGCTCGATGAAGAGGATGAGAGAGTGATCTTCTGGTAGAGGTCGCCTTCCTTCGTCGAAGCGGCTGCACGGAACGAGAAGCTCTGGGAGCCGAGGGAACCCGCTTCGCCCGTGCTTGTCACGACGTCGATTCTGTGGCTGCCTTCGCTGACACCTCCCTTGAACGTGTAGCTGTTGCCCCTTCCGACTTCGACGCCGTCGAGATACCAGACTGTGTTGAGGTCCTTCTCCTTCACTGCGGAATCTGCCGGAACGGAGATTGACGCAGTGAATACCTTGTCGGCCTCGATGAGTGATTCGACTCCGACTATCGACACCTCGACGGGAGTTGCCGTCTTGTTCGATATCGTGATCTCGGCGTCTCCTGTCTCCTCCGTGGATGCGACGAATTCCAGTGTTTCCTCCGTCACTGTCTCGTTCGTTATCCTGATGGCAGTCGCAAGGCCGTGGAGCTTGTTGCCCTCGCTGTCCGTGAGCTCTGCCTGGAGAGTGTAGGACCCCGATGGAAGATTTGTGTGGTAGATTATGCACTCACCACCGGACGGAGTTGACGGAGTGAGGATTATCTCATTACCAGACTGTGATTTAAACACAGTATGTATACTGCTGACATTCTTAATTACGTTCTCGTCCCACTTGAGCTTCAGCTTGAGGTCCCCGTTTCCCACGAGTTCATCGAGTGAGATGGCTATCGTGTTCTTTCCCGCTATGAGAGATATTTCGCCCTCGCCGTAGGAGAGGTCCTTCCTGGCGCTGTTGAAACCGTACACCTTTATCTTCCACTTGCCCACGCTGAGTCCGTCGAGGTTTATATATGAATAATAGGTATAGTACGGATCGCTCTCCTTCCCGTCGGGAGAGACTGTTATTACCTTGTAGCCGTAAATCTCCATGTCCTCCTCACTGGGTTTAACGGTACGTCGGGAATTCTTCATCTCGATTCTGAGAGATGCACTCTCCGCTTCCGCCTTGCATGACACTCCGGTCACGACGGCGATGAGGGAGAGAAGAATACACAGTGCGATAAACGATTTCTTCATAGTTTCCTCCGAAAATTTTTGTTCTTTACTTTCTAAGACAGAAAAATTCGGGTTTTTGTCAGACTTTTTTTGTAAAATATGAAAAATTCTTTGTTTTTGCCTTCAAAAAGTCC
>CAZGNN010000140.1:0-4641 GCA_964527335.1 uncultured Spirochaetaceae bacterium
AGAGACCGGAAGTAAAGGACATTTCAACTGCAATCCTCGAAACATACCGCTCTCCAATCTTCACGGAGAAGCTCGTGCTCTCCGGAACGACGGAAGGCTTCGACGGCGCAAGGCTGCTGCCGCCGCTCTTCCTCGATTCCTCAATCAGACACACAGGCGACATAAAGGACGAATACGAGGAGGAGCATAATCTCTGGATTAACTCCACATCTCCCGAAAACCGCCCATACCTTTCGCAGGCAGAAGGATACGGAAAAGCGAAGAACACATCGCTCAAGGGAAGACCGGAAGTAGTCGCCGTTCTCTCTTTCACTGACGAGAAGATGTCAATAAGCGTCTCGAACATGAAGAACTACGATCTCTGTCCGTACCGCGGCTATGCGGCAACGAGACTCGGAATAAAAGACAAAGACTATGAACCGAAGACAGAGGATCCGCGTGTAATCGGAGAAGTTCTCCACGACACAATCGAGGACTCCCTGAAGGAAGCGGGGACAATCGCAAACATCGACATCGAGAGAATGCAGGCAAGATTCGAGGACAATCTCAAGGAAGAATATGATGCAAAGAAGATTCCGACGCGCTACTCCTTCGTTCATATGAAGGGAAGCTACATCGACAAATTCGAAAAGCTGCAGACTTCACCGAAGGCATGCTTCTATTCGTCTTATTCATTGAAGGAAAACGAGAAAGACATAAAGGACTGGCCTCTTACGGGTAACATAACCGTCAACGGCAGAGCCGACACGATTCTCACGAACGAAGAGACCGGAGACGAATACATCATCGACTGGAAGACAACCGGAACCTCCGATTACTCGTCAGACCTTACGGAAGTGTCCCTTCAGGTTATGCTCTATGCCGTACTTCTTGAAGACAACAGGGACTACAACATAAAGGGCGGAGCCTTCTATTCGTTCGGTAAGGGTGAATACAGGGTAATCTGGCCGTCAATCGAATACAGAAGCGGATACAGAACATTCCCCGAGGGCTTTGACATAACTGTACTCAAACCAGAGATAGAAAGCAGGCTTAATGATATAAAGACGGCACTCGAAGACGGGGACTTCACACCCGAAGTCTCGGAGCACAGCTGCACATTCTGCCCGTACGCAAGACTCTGCAGGGCAAGGTTCGTAGCATCAATGGAGGAAAACAATGACTGAAGAGAAACTCGCACTCTTCCTGGAATTCTGCAGGAAGAACGGCTTTGACATAACAGATCCCGATTCCAACCAGAGAAAAGCAATACTCTCTCCTCAGTACTGTGTTCTCCCGGCCGGCGCCGGCAGCGGAAAGACCACGGTCCTGACATACCGCTTCCTCAGACTCATCATGGATGACGAGACAGAGCCCATCCACTCCGATGAGATACTTACCATAACGTTCACAAAGGCCGCAACAGCCAACATGAGGGCGAAGATCTATCTCATCCTCAAGAAGGCCGAGACCGAAGGACTTATATCGAGCGAGGAACTCTCACGCTTCTCCTCAGCCGAGATAAGCACGACAGACAGCTTCTGCTCGAAGATAGTCCGCTCCGACTGCACACGCTACGGAATATCGACATCGTTCAGGATCGAGGACGAATCGGACTATGACACTTTCATAAAATCTGCGCTCAAGGAAATACTCGCAGATCAGATAGAAAAGGTGAGCGAAGTCGCCGACGTCTGTTCCCTCCTCTCCTTCGATACGCTCCTCAAGGCATACCAGACTGTTGCGAAGAACTACATCAACATCGCTCTCCCCTTCCCCGAGAATGCAGACGAAATCTACAGAGAGATGAAAAACGAGACTCTCGACATAGTCAATTACGAACTCGGAAGAAAGAAACAAACAATTCTGGAGAAGGCAGAAGGTTTCCTCTCCACATTCAAAGGCTACAAGTCCATAGAACAGGACACTACCCACGCCCAGCATATTGTGTCTTACCTTATGGAGGGAAAGGAAATACCGAAGGACTCGAAGTTCTCGGGAAAAACCACAGTCAGGGAAGACCGAAGTAAAGACGATGAATTCAAGACCAGCAAAGCTGCTATCAAGACAGCCTTCCAAGAATATAGTGAAAACGAAAAATACGGAAAAGAAGAGAACTACGGTCTCCTCAAGGGCTATGCCGCCATCCTCGCTCCCCTGCAGGAGAAGGTCCTTCTCCATAAGAGAGAGGAAGGAGTACTGACCTTCCACGACGTCATGCTCCTCGCAATAGACATACTCAGAAGCAACGTCTCCATGAGAAGGTACTACAACAGCAGATTCAAAAGGATAATGGTCGACGAGTTCCAGGACAACAACGAAGAGAACAAGAGACTTATCTATCTTCTTGCAGCAAAGCCGGAATACACGGAAACGGGACGCTATCCGGAAGTCGGAGACATAATACTCGATAAGGTATTCATGGTCGGAGACGAGAAGCAGTCGATATACCGCTTCAGGGGAGCCGATGTATCTGTATTCAAGAACATCAGCAGGGATTTCGGCAGTGAAAGGGTTCTTCCCCTTTCGGAAAACTTCCGAAGTGAGAACAATCTTATCGAGACTATCAACAAGATTTTCAAAGACAGAATCATGCCGGAATACAGCGAAGACGAGTTCGAGGCAGAGTACACTCCCCTCACGAGCCACCGCGAAAGAGTGAAACCGAACGTCTCGTTCAGGTATATGAACGCAAAGGCTGCACAGACGAGAGACGACAGGAAACTCCTTGCGACGAATGCCCAGAGCGAAGGATATGAGGTAGCCCGTATTATCCGCGAGGAGATACTCGGAAGAGAGAAAGAGAGGTACATGGTCTGGGACAGCAGGAACAGATGCCTCAGGGAGCCGACCTATAATGATATCTCGATACTTCTCCGTAACGGCTCGAACCAGTCCGCATTCGAGAAGGCCCTGAGGAAGTTCAATATCCCGTTCACCGTAACCGACAACAAGTCGCTCACGATGGACGCCGTCATGAACGACTTCTACTCCGTACTCCAGTATTCGATATACGGGGACGACGACATGCTGTCATATGCGGCGGTGCTGCGCTCCCCGTTCGTCAACATGCACGACCAGGATATAGAGCAGGTAATAAGGAATATAACTGACGGAAAGGACAGGGATTATGCCCTCTCCGATGACGGCAGGGAAAGACTCGCCGTCCTCGAGTGTCTCATGAACGATATAAGAGAGAGGGAGAAGACTGAAAGTCTTACATCGCTCATGCACTTCATGTGGTTCGACTGCGGCTACAGATACTTCATAGAGACCGAGGAGAAGAACGAGAGCTACGCAGAACATTATGATTATCTCTTTGCAATAGCAGCAGATTTCGATTCGAAGGGAAAGAGCATAGTCGAGCTCCTCGACAGAATCAGACCATCTCTCGGCGAAACCTCCGACTTCAAGGACACGGCAGTCCAGAGAGAGAAGAAGGAAGGAGTCACAATACAGACGATACACAAGTCTAAGGGACTCGAGTACCCGATAGTATTCATATCAGATATGGGAACCAAACCCAAGGATGACACTTTCCCGATAACAACTCTTCCCGTGTCGGGACTCCCCCTCTTCAAATGCGTCAAGAATGAAAAGGAAGGTACACTCGATAACCCCATAAGCAAGATAAAGAAATGTGATGAGAACAGAATGGAGAATGCGGAGTCGAAGAGAATACTCTACGTCGCGGCAACAAGAAGCGAACACCATCTTATCTTCACATCGGTATTCGGAGTGAAGTCCATCAGCAAGGAAGGTCAGATTTCTCCTGTAAGCGAAGACTCCAGGAACAGCCTTCTGCAGTATCTTGTGAAGGGACTCGACTTCGATCTCGAAAACAAAACCAACGTAATGGAATCGAGGGAATTCAATCCTGTCTACCGCTCCGTCTTCAAGGAAAAGAATGACAAGAAAAAGGCTAAGGACAGGGAAAAAATCGAACGCTGGTATTCAAATCCCCAGTCCCCCAAGGCCGAAACACCGGTAAAGAAGATCGGCGTCACGACGCTCATCAGAGAGGATGAAGTCAGACCGGAGGAAATCATACCTCTTCCGAGAACAGAAGCCGACAGGATCCTCAACATTACACAATATGTTGATTCCCTTACTGATGATGAAGTTAAGTCGGAAAAGGAGAAGAGGATAACAACCTTCGGAACCCTTGTACATCTCCTTCTCGAAAACGCAGTTCTCGGCGAGATGACGGACACTACCCTCTTCTTCAGGGACGAAGAGGAGCATGACGCCATAATCGAGAGCGCAATGCGTCTCAGGGACAACTTCCTCACATCGGATTTCAGGAAAGCCCTCGAAGGATATAAACTCTATCCCGAGAAGGAGTTCTACATAAAGGACGGAGATACGGTCGTAGACGGTATAATAGACCTTCTCTGCATATCGAAGGACAGGATAATAATCGTCGACTACAAGACAGACAGCATCAGGGCACCCGAGAAGCACAGGGCGCAGCTTGGCTACTACAGGAAGGCCCTCTCCACTATCTACACAGGAAGGCCGATAGAAACCTATGTCTTCTACCTCAGAAGCGGAGAAGCCGTGAAAGTCGACTGAGAGAACACAACGCAGGAGTTGCGTATTTCATGGATCGGAGATACGCAACTTCTGCATATTCCATCCGAACCAAATACGCAATATGCT
>CAZGNN010000141.1:0-4613 GCA_964527335.1 uncultured Spirochaetaceae bacterium
ATGAACCATGTGCAGTATTTGATGACGGATGCGGCCTTCTTGGCCTCTCCGCTGTCTGTCTTTCCGTTCTTGCGGATGATTTCCGCGAGGATTTCCCTGTTTCTCTCCCTGAGAGCGACAAGGTCAAGGCCCTTCAGGAGTTCGTAGATTGCCTCTGCGCCCATTCCTGCCTTGAAGGAGTCCTCGCCGTACTTGAGGATGTATTCCTCGTACTCGGCCTCGCTGAGAACCTGGCATTTACTGAGTCCTTCGACCTGACCGGGGTCGATGACGACGTAGCTCTCATACTTGAAGATGGAGTTGAAGTCAGCCTTCTTCATCTCGAGAAGATAGCTCATGATGGAGGGCTGTGACTTGTAGAACCATACATGTGCGACAGGAGTAGCCAGCTTGATGTGGCCGCTGCGCTCACGTCTTACCTTCTTTTCGGTGACTTCGACACCGCAGCGCTCACATACCGTTCCCTTGTATCTCTTGCTCTTGAACTTACCGCACCAGCATTCCCAGTCACGTGTCGTACCGAAGATACGCTCGCAGAAGAGACCGTCTCTCTCCGGTCTGAGAGAACGATAATTGATTGTCTCGGGCTTTTTGACTTCGCCGTAAGACCAGTTCATGATCTGTTCCGGGGACGCAATCTTTATTCTAAGTGTATTGATGTCATGTGTATCGCTCATCCCTTATCTCCTTACTGAACGTTCTTTTCCTTTTCGGCCTTGCTGATGAGTTCCCTGTCCCTTTCGGTGAGAGGAATCAGCTTGCCGTTCTCGTCGTATGCAGCAAGATCGAGTGCAAGACCTCTGAGGCCCTGGCACAGTACCTTGTAACCTTCCGGAAGATCATCCGGTCTCTCTGCAGGCTCGCCCTTGACGATTGCCTGGTAGATGTTGACCCTTCCCTTCATGTCATCGGACTTGACGGTGAGGAGTTCCTGGAGGTTGTTTGCGGCACCGTATGCCTCGAATGCCCATACCTCCATTTCACCGAGTCTCTGGCCGCCGAACATTGCCTTACCGCCGAGAGGCTGCTGGGTAACGAGTGAGTACGGACCAGTAGCTCTTGCATGCATCTTGTCGTCGACGAGATGGTGGAGCTTGAGGTAGTAGATATAACCGCAGAATACCTTGTTGACGAACGGAACGCCTGTTCTGCCGTCGTAGAGGGTTACCTTGCTGTCCTTCGGAAGTCCGGCCTTGACCATCTCCTCCTCGATCTGCTCCATTGAAGCAGACTGGAAGACAGGTGTCTTGTACCAGACATCGTTCTTGACTGCAGCCCATCCCAGCTGTGTCTCCATGAGCTGTCCGATGTTCATTCGTGAAGGAACGCCGAGCGGGTTGAGACATACATCGAGCGGTGTGCCGTCTTCCATGTAAGGCATATCTTCCTGCGGGAGAACTCTCGATACGACACCCTTGTTACCGTGTCTGCCGGCCATCTTGTCGCCCTGCTTGAGCTTACGCTTCGTGGCGATGTAGACCTTGACGGTCTCGAGGGAGCCCGGTGTGAGCTCTTCCTTCTTCGTTATTCTCTGGATGTCGATGACGGTACCCTCAACGCCGTGCGGGACGACGAGAGATGCGTTTCTCGTATCCTTGCTCTTCTCGCCGAAGATGGAGTTCAGGAGCTTCTGCTCCGGTGTGTTCTCCGTCTCTGTCTTCGGAGTCGTCTTACCGACGAGGATGTCTCCGCTGTGCACATATGTACCGATGCATACGATACCTTCGGCATCGAGATGCTCGACAGCTCTCTCACTTGTGTTCGGGAGGTCGCGTGAGAATCTCTCCTCACCCAGCTTCGTCTCCTTCCTGTCGACCTCATATTCCTTGATATGGATCGATGTGTAGATATCTTCGCTGACGACTCTCTCGCTGATGAGGACGGCGTCCTCGTAGTTGTATCCGTTCCATGGAACGAAGCCGACGAGGATGTTTCTTCCCAGGGCGAGCTCACCGTGATCGGTGCTCGGTCCGTCTGCAAGGACATCGTTCTTCTTTATGACATCACCGACATGAACGAGCGGGCGCTGGTTCATGCAGGAATCCTGGTTGGTGATCTCATACTTTCTGAGTTCATACACGTCAAGTTCACCCGGAACCGTCGGCTCGTCAGGCTGGACCTTGATCGTGAGGGAGGAAACGTAGACAACCTTACCGCTTCTTCTTGCCTTGACCATGATTGACGAGTCATAGGCTGTTCTGCCCTCCATACCTGTTCCGACACGCGGAGTCTCGGGGAATACGAGAGGAACTGCCTGGCGCTGCATGTTCGAACCCATGAGGGCACGGTTGGCGTCGTCGTGCTCGAGGAACGGAATGAGGGATGCCGCTACGGACACAACCTGCTTCGGGGATACATCCATCCAGTCAATCTCTTCCGGATTTGCGGTCGAGTAGTCCTGGTTGGCTCTGACAGATACCTCGCCCTTGAGAACGAAGGAACCGTCCTTTCTCTTCTCCACGGCAGCGTTGCCCTGTGCAATCTTCGCCTTCTCCTCGTCGTTGACGTCGAGGTAGCGGCATTCGTCTGTGACGACACCGTTAAGCACCTTTCTGTAAGGTGTCTGGATGAAGCCGTAGCTGTTGATCTTCGCATAGTTGGCAAGCGTCAGGATAAGACCGATGTTGCCGCCTTCAGGTGTCTCGATAGGACAGATCTTTCCGTAATGGGTGTAGTTTACATCTCGTACATCGAAGAGCTGACGTGCGTTGTCCCTCTTGATACCGCCCTTAGGACCGATAGCGGAGATTCTTCTCTTGTGAGTGAGCTCTGCAAGCGGGTTGACCTGATCCATGAACTGACTCAGCTGTGATGAACCGAAGAACTCCCTGACAGCGCCGATTACCGGCTTGATGGAGATGATGTCCTGGGGTCTGATGTCGTCATCCGAGACGTTCATCTTGTCCTTTGCGGCCTTGACCATCTTGCTGAATGCGTCACCGAGGCTGTTCTCGAGAAGTTCCCTGACAGTTCTGACTCTTCTGTTTCCGAGAGAATCTTCATCGTCCTTGGGGAACTTTCCGTCGCCGAATGCCATGATGAGACGTGTCGTTGCGATGACGTCCTCGATGGTGAGCGTCGTTTCCTTTATGTACTTCTCTTCGTCCATGCCGAAGAACTTCTTGTTGAGCTTGTAGCGTCCGATTTCGGAGAAATCATAGCGGTTCGGGTCATTGAAGAAGTCCTTGTAGTAGTTGATGACCTTGTCACTGTCGGTTGTCGTTCTGATGTGCTGGGGAAGGAATGTCTTCCACTTTTCGGCAACATAACCGATGTAGAGATCCTTGAACTCCTTGCCTTCCTCGCGGTAGATGCGCTGGCAGTTCTCCCACTTCTCCTTGTCGAATGCAAGGCTGCGCTTGTTGAGAGCTGATACATCGCCCTGGATGACCCTGTAGCAGAAGATCTTCTCCTGCTGGAGAGTCTTGAGGACAGCCATGGACGGAAGGTCGTCGAGGTTTGTCTCCTGTGTGTCTACGACTTCGATGTCGTCGATTCCCGCATTGTGGAGTTCCTGGAGGTTGATGGGTCCGAGTTCGTCGCCTGCGCAGAAGAGCACAGAGCCGTCCTTCTTTATGTCCTTATATGCAAAACGGGGGAAATGGCCGTCGTAGTCGGCGGTGCTGATGAGCTCGGATGAGTAGAACTGCGAAACGATTTCGTCTCTCGTCTCGAGACCGAGCATACGCATGAAGAAGGTTACAGGGATAGCAATCTTCTTGAAGGACTGTGTGTCGTCCTTGCTGCGGGGACTTGTGGCATAGATGAGGTTATGGATGGCACCGTAGATGAGTGTCTCCTTGCCCTTCTTGCCGTCGTCGGAGCCGACTGAGAAGTCGACCTTGTTCTCCTTGTCATCGACGTTCGTTCTCTCGAATACGAACGAGAGCATGGAGCCGAGATAAGGATAGAGATTTGCAGCGAAGAGAGAGGACTTGAGACCCTTCTTGTTCATGTTCTTGAAGATGACTCCAGGTGAACGGACAATGCTGGATACTATGACTCTCTCAGAGCCGTTGATTATGAACGTACCACGATCTGTCATGACGGGGAATTCGCCGAAGAAGATTTCCTTCTCCTGGATTTCACCGCCCTTCTTCTCGAGCTGGATTCTCACCTTGACAGGCACTCCAAACGTGCTTCCCTTCTTCTTGCACTCGCCTTCCGACTTCATTGCGAAGACATCGCTCTGGTCGACGGAATAGCCGGCATAGCGTACTGTCATGCCTCCGTTGGGAGCTTCGATTGGGAAATAGGTCTGGAAAAGATGTTCGAGTCCGTACTTAGGGTCCGGCTCCTGTCCGTGCATGATCTTATCGAGCTGCAGGAAATCCTTGTATGATGCAGTCTGAATCTCTACAAGATTCGGAACAGGGTACTCATTGAGCACTTCAGAACCGATGTTGACTCTCTCAAATACTTTACCGTTTCCGGTCATATCGTTGTACCTCCAGAATGGAACAGAAAACTGTTCCGGAGCTTTCGCTTGTTGTTCTCTCCAGGGTAGTACTGCCGCCTTTGATTAGACGGCAAAGCCCCAGTGCCCCTGGGGAACACTGGGTGCCGTTATAAAATCGGTGTTATTTGACTTCGATAACACAACCTGCAGCTTC
>CAZGNN010000142.1:0-4586 GCA_964527335.1 uncultured Spirochaetaceae bacterium
TGACCGGCAGACAGACAAGAGGCACCATTCCACATTTTGCAGATACGCTCATCAGAGCGGAGAACTGCGAGAGAACGAGAGCGACGAGCTCGAGAAGGAAGAGACCGCAGAAGCCGAATATGAAGCCGATGGAATCGGTATCGGATGTCGTGCGGCTCATGATGTCGGCAGGAGTGCGCTCGGCAAAGAACGAGCCGTCCTTGACGGAGACGGAGACGAAGACGTCGTGCCTGAGTGTGCAGCACACGCTCCGCGATATGGAGTCGGATGTGACTTCCTGTATGTAGCCCACCACTCCCGGCAGGGTATAGAAGAATGCCATAGCGAGAAGAAGCTGCGGAAATACCGAGTAGTTCCTATCTCCTATCACCTCATCGACTATGCGCGAGAGAAGCGTCGGCGCTATCACCCTCGATACAGTCGACAGGACAATCATCGAGAGTGCAAGTATGTATCTTTTCGTATTTTTCCTGGCGTATCCCAGTAAACTAACCTTTTTCAATTTTTCCTCCCGGGAAAAGGCCGTAAGAGGCCGTAAAGCGAAAAACAGATTCTGTATGCTTCGTTTATGCCGCGAGATCAGATCAAGGCAGGAACAGAAGCAAGGCTGCCTTCAAATTCTGTGATTATTCTGCTCATCTTCACCTTTCCTCCTGTTTATGGGACGTGTAATGTTTAACATATCGGGGAAGGATTGGCAACAACGCTAAGGCTCAAAAAGACGGCAGGACCGAAAAGAAAACGAAAGTTCGTGAAAAAAAATCTCACAACCCGGTTCAAGTAGCGGTACAATAGGATGAAGCGGAGGCAAAAAATGAAGAAGATAATCACCATCGGCCGTGAATTCGGCTCAGGCGGAAGGGAAATTGCAAGAAGGCTCGCCGACGAACTCGGCTATTCATACTATGACAACGAAATCATGACGGAGATAGCGAAGAGAACGGATCTCTGCGAGAACTACATCGCATCCGTCATCGAGAAATCACCGACGGCAAGCTATCCCATACACATAGCACGCTCGTTCCACCCCATCGTCACTCCTCTCATGGACCAGACGAACAAGGTCTGCCAGCAGCAGACTGCGATAATCAAGGAAATCGGGGAGAAAGGCGACTGCATAATCGTCGGAAGATGCGCAGACTACATTCTCAGGGACTACGACCCGATCAGAATCTTCGTCTATGCACAGATGGAGGAGAAGATAAAGAGGTGCCGCGAGAAGGACAAGGACGTCGAAAGCCTCACTGACAGGGAAATCGAGAAGCAGATCAAGGCCATCGACAGGAACCGCAAGAGATACTACGACTTCTACACGGGTCAGGAGTGGGGAAAGAGAATCAACTACGACATTCTCGTCAACACGACGAGAATCCCGGTCAAGAACATCGTCACGGAACTTGCAGCTCTCATCAGAGGCATAAAATAGCCGGTACTGTTTCATGCCGGCTCTTTTCTGATATATTCTCCACATGGACGACAAGAAGAAACAGAAGCAGAAGAAGCTTGTAAGGAAACCCAGTGCATTCCTCTACTGGGTTGTAGTCGGTGTCTACCGCCTGATAATCAACGTGAAGTTCAACCTGCATCATCACGGCGTGAAGCCTCACGGCCCCGCCCTGATTCTCTCGAACCACACATCAAACCAGGACTACAAGCTTCTCGCGTCCTCGCTCTGGCCGAAAAGGATAACGTTCGTCGGAACCTACCACTGGTTCACGTTCAGGAAGCTCAACTTCTGGCTGAGGCGCATGGGCGTAATCCCGAAGTACCAGTTCGCTCCCGATATGGCTTCCATGAAGATGATCCGCTATGCCCTCGACAGGAATAAGGGACTTGTCTTCATCGCCCCCGAGGGTACGGTATATGCTGAGGGAAGGCTGGGATACATCTCCCCTTCAATCGCAAAGACCATCAAGGTTTTCAGAACTGCGGTATATGCCTCGAAGATCGAAGGTGCGGGACTGGGGAACGCGAAGTGGTCACTCCATTCCCACAGGGGAAGAACGGACGTCACGACGTCGCTTATCATAACGAAGGAAGAGTCCCAGACTCTCACGGTTGACGAGATAATGGAGAGAATAAACACTTCTCTCAGCTACGACGACTTCGAATACCAGAAAAAGTATGACGTCAGAGTGAAGGGAGACGATAAGCTCGAGGGCTTCGACACGATGTTCTATAAGTGCCCTTCATGCAAAAAGGAGTTCACTCTCTCCTCTCACGGCAACACCGTCCGCTGCTCTTCGTGCGGTGCGGAGGCCGTGCTCGACGACACATTCCACTTCACCTGGAAGAACAACCGCGGGATACAGGTTGACAACTACACTTCCTGGTATGAGTGGCAGTTCGAAGAAATGAGGAAGGAAGCGGAAAGGGAAGACTTCGTTCTTGAGGAGGAAGTCGAATACGGCATCGACAGGCCGGGCGAGGACAACTACGTCAAGGTCGGACGCGGAGTGATGACTCTCACGCACAAAGGCTGGGACTACAGGGGAACGTACGAAGGAGAGGAGACAGAGGAACACGACGACATAGCAGATGTATTCCTTGCGACTCTCAAGATAGGACTCCACTTCGAACTGCCCTTCAAAAAGGGACACTGCCGTGTCTACTACCCCGTCAGGAACGGGAAGACCAGCATGAAGTGGCACCTTGCATCCCGTGCGCTGACACAGCTGAAGGCTGAAGGCAGGATCTGAGGAGCATGATAAGAGCAAAGGTCATCATCAGGGACATACTTCTGACGTCCCTGTTTCTTCTGGGAGCGTACTACCTCAGTGCTCGCTTCTTCGCGCTCGGCATCAGCGAGCACATATCGACGATCTTCGCGTTTGCAGTATTCCTCGTAGCCCTTTTCACATCGTCATTCATCTACGGCATAATCGCATCAGTCATAAGCGTCGCTCTCATAAACTGGGCATACACATTCCCCTACTTCGCATTCGACTTCATCAGGACGAGCAACCTTATCTCCGGTGTCGTCATGCTGATGATCTCAATAGTGACGAGCGTCATCGTCACAAGCAACAGGGAACATGAGAGGAGAGAGAGGGAAGCCGAGAAGGAGAGTATGAGAGCGAACCTTCTAAGAGCCGTATCTCACGACTTGAGAACACCGCTCACGACGATAGAGAGCGCCTCATCACTGCTGCTGGAGAACAATTCACTCACCCCCGAACAGAAGAACGAGATGGTGAGGAAGATAAAGGATGACTCGGAGTGGCTGACAAGGATGGTCGAGAATCTCCTCACGATCACGCGTATCGACAACCAGACGATGAAGATAGAGAAGACGGCGACGATAGTTGACGAACTTGTCGACAGCACTGTCAGCAAGTTTCTCTCACGCCACAGTGACGAGAACCTCATCGTCAACATGCCCGACGACATCGTCATCGTCCCGATGGACGCCCTTCTCATCGGGCAGGTTCTCCTGAATCTCCTCGAGAACGCGGCACTCCACGCAAAGGGACACACGAAGATAATCCTCTCCGTCTACACCACATCAGACGATGCGGTGTTCTGCGTCGAGGATGACGGCTGCGGCATCCCGGAAATCATGAGAAGGAGGATCTTCTCCGGCTACGCGGAGAGGAACAGGGAAACCGAAAGCAGGTTTTCCGGCATAGGACTTGCTGTCTGTGCCACGATAATAAACGCGCATTCCGGCACTATCGAGGCCGAAAACAGAAAGACGGGAGGTGCACTTTTCAGGTTCACCCTCGAAAGGGAGAAGGACAATGGCCAATAACCGCTCGAAGATTCTCATTGTCGAAGACGACGCCAACATCAGTATGATACTCAGCACACTGCTCGAGAGCAGCGGCTACCAGATAATAACGGCCGTGAACTGCAGCGAGGGCCTCTCGCTCTTCTCATCCTACGTTCCCGACCTCGTCATACTCGACCTGGGACTTCCAGACATGGACGGCACTGAATTCATATCCTCAATAAGAAAGGACACCCTCACCCCCATTCTCGTTCTCTCTGCGAGAACGACCGACGGCGACAAGGTCGACGCCCTCGACAGAGGGGCCAACGATTATGTCACGAAGCCCTTCAGCGCACCGGAAATCCTTGCACGCATCAGGGCGCTTCTCAGGAACAACCAGCACCGTGCGGAAAGCGGGAAGCTCCCCGGAGGCCAGTTCACTGCGGGCGACGTCACGATAAACTACGACGCAAGACGCGTCTTTCTGCGCGGCGAGGAGATAAAGCTCACGCAGACCGAGTACAACATCATCGCATTCCTCAGCGAGAAGCCGGGAAAGATGATGACGTACCTTTCCATCATAAAGGGAGTCTGGGGACAGAGCGACGAAGGAAGCATCAAGAAACTTCAGGTCAACATGGCGAACATCAGAAAGAAGTTCGGCGTCAAGGTCGGCGAGGACTGGTGCATAGCAAACGAACTCGGAGTCGGCTACCGTTTCAACCTCTGAATCGTGAACTACTCGGCAATTGAATTGCCAGAGCATCGTGGGTAAGACAATCTCACCACGGGTACGTTCATGCCCAGTCGAGTCTGTTCGCAACATCCTGTGCTGTCTGAGAGGGAAGACTTCTGGCGAAGATATCTGCTTTAT
>CAZGNN010000143.1:0-4580 GCA_964527335.1 uncultured Spirochaetaceae bacterium
ACATTGACATGAACCTCGTCTATGCCCAGGAGGCAAGACGTGTCGTAGACCGTCTCCAGGGCTACGGCATTTCCCCGATTCTTTCGCGTAAGCTCGGCGGAAAGTATTCCGCAGGCCGTGTTCAGTCACCGGCTCTGAAGCTCATCGTCGAGAAGGAGAACCAGAGAAGGCGCTTCAAGTATTCAGACTTTGCAACAGTAACCGCCCTTTCGGACACGAAGCCTTCGTTCAGGTCGACTCTCGTATCCATTGCGGGAGATGCGGTCGCATCGGCAAAGAGCTTCAACGGCGACACGGGAGAAGTGAAGAAGGGAGTCAGGGTACTCTCTCTCGAGGAAGGCGGGAAGATAGCTTCTCTCCTTACGGGAAAGGAAGCCACTGTCACATCAGTCAGCCAGACGAAGAAGACCGAGAAGCCTGCATACCCCTTCACGACATCGACACTCCAGCAGGACGCGACGAGAAAGCTCGGAAAGAGCGCAAAGGAAATCATGGCCATTGCCCAGCGTCTCTACGAGAACGGCTTCATAACATACATGAGAACGGACAGCCCGACACTCAGTGACGAGTGCATCAGAGCGGCTGCATCATACATAAGGGACAACTACGGTGACTCCCTTCTCCAGATAAGACAGTACAAGGCGAAGACCCTCGGTGCCCAGGAGGCCCACGAGGCAATAAGACCCTCAGGCGACAGATTCCGCTCCCCCGAGGAGACGGGTCTCAGGGGAGACGAGCTCAGGCTCTACACCCTGATCTGGAAGAGAACGCTCGCCTCCCAGATGAAGGACAGCATCAAGGCAGTCACCACCGTCAAGCTCGAGTGCGGTGAATACGGTTTCACGGCGTCGGGTTCCGTCGTCCTCTACGAAGGTTTCAGAAAGGTATATATGGTATCTTCCGACAGGGAGGAGGAGAAGGAAGAGACACTTCCATCTCTTACGGAAGGCGAGAAGTTCGTCTTCTCGTCTCTTGAAGCGAAGAGCCACACGACACAGCCGCCGCAGCGCTACACGGAAGCGGGACTCGTGCAGAAACTCGAAAGCGAGGAGATAGGACGCCCGAGTACGTATGCGACAATCATATCTACTCTGATAGACCGCGGTTACGTCGTGAGACAGTCGACGACTCTCGTCCCCACATTCACGGGTTTCTTCGTGGAGGCATTCCTGGAGAAGAGCTTCCCGAGCTACATCGCCTATGATTTCACGAAGGACATGGAAGCGGGTCTTGACCGCATAGCACGCGGAGAAGAGGAGAAGGAAGATTATCTTTCGCTCTTCTGGTTCGGCAAGGATGGAAAGAATGGGACTAAGTGAAGACCTCAGAAAGGTCGGTGAGACAATAACTACGGGAGAAGCGAAGAGTCTGACGCTTGACGGCCTCAGCTACAGCTTCACCCATGACGGCGTTCCCGTCACCTATGAGATAAAGATCGGAAAGTTCGGTCCCTATGTCCAGTCGTCCGTGAAGGACGAAGGCGGAAAGGCCCTCATGCGCTCCATTCCCCCGACACTCTTCCCCGGGACTTTCACGGACAGTGATGCCGAAGCCCTGCTTTTCCCGCCACAGGAGGAGGGCGTTGTCCTTTACGACCGCTTCTCGCTGAAGAAGGGACGCTACGGAGACTACTTCGAGCGTCTTGACGACAAGGCCACGGTGACCTGGCCGAAGGCACTCAGAACCGATGCGAAGAATGCGACGGAGGAAATGATTGATCTTCTCTATTCGCTTCCGAAGACAATCGGCTTCGATGACGAGAAGAACCCTGTTGTTCTGAAGGCAGGCCCCTACGGCTTCTATGCCCAGTACAACGGAAGAAACATAAAGGTTGCAGATCCCCTCACTGTAAAGGTCGAAGACATAATCGCACCGCGTGAAGCACAGACTGTGAAGGGTGAATATGAGGGAAAGCCCATATCTCTTGCGTCAGGACGCTACGGCCTCTACATAAAGTGGGGTGACGAGAATATTCCTCTCCCGGCTGAGGCAAAGAAGAATCCCGAGGAACTCACAGTGGAGAAACTGGGGGAAATCGCACTTGCACACTCGAAAAAGGAAACGAAGAGCACTGAGGCCGAGAAGGAGTTCAATGCTGTGGACGGCGTTAAGCCACTCCTCATAAACGGCCGCTACGGCTACTACCTCAAGTGGGGTAAGGAGAACGTTGCACTTCCGAAGGAGGAGAAGGAGAACCCGTCTCTCCTTACGGACGAAAGAGTCAATTCCATCATCGGGGAATACAAGTCAAAACCGAAGACGAAGAAGACATTCACGAGAAAGAAGAAATGAGAGAGGCCGGGTTTCCGGCCTTTTCCCGTCAGAAGATAAGTGAGAGAAGCGTGATTACAGCCGCCGTCACAATCGGAACCGTCACTGTGTCATCTCCGTTCTTCGACACAAGTTCGGTGTAAGCTGAAAAAGGTGCTGCTATGAGGGGATAGAATACTGTCCTCCACCATTCCTCTTCTCCTGCGATAAGCATTCCCGCAAGTCCCGCGATGAATGCAAAGACGAGCATTGCCCCGCTTCCTTCCCACGTCTTGCTGGAGTCAGCAAACCGGAGGCCTGTCCTGTGGCGGCCGAACGTGCGGCCGAAGACAGCGGCGGCTCCGTCCCCGACACCCCACATCAGGACTGATGTCACGGCAATGTACCTTTTTCCGAGAAGACCCCAGCATGCTGCAACAAGAAGTGCATACATTCCGAAGAGAAGTACAAGACTCTTCTTGACTTCACCTCTCTTCTTTTCGACGAAGAGTCCTCTGTACCACTTATAGTTCTCGAGAGCCTGGAGAACCGGAAAGAGAAGGGCTGCGAAGAGAAGGGCCGTAAGCGATGCGATATACCACTCCCCGGCTTCCATCGTCATCTCCACGAGGGAGGAGAAGGCTACGATGTGCAGAAGCTTACGGAATATGTATTGAGGAAGCTTTCTGAAGACGATGTGAACAATGACGAGGATGAAAGCCTCGAAGAAGACGTACTCCGAGAATTCGAGAATGCATGAGAAGATTCCGGTGATGAGTGCACTTGAAAGTATGAAATCCCTGTACTGGAGAAATATCATCGCTCCGCCGAGAACGGTGAGGACTGCGCCCGTTATGAGACCCACGGTCCTGTTTTTCACCCTGTTCGCGGCCTTTGCCGAGAGCAGTGCCGATACGGTAGTCACGGCTACCGAAATGAGAAGACAGTCGAGGTGGGAAGAGAGGATGTCGGGAGCGATGAGGAAATGGCTGACTGCGGCGATGAGAGCGGTGAACGTCATGATGAACGTGCTTGTTCCGACGGCGCTCTTGAGGTCCATCGAGAGAAAGAGGGTGAAGACGATGAGCATCATCATGCCGCCTCCAGTTCCCACGAATCCGGTGCCGAAGCCGATGGTGAGGCCGAAGAAGAGCGAGACGGCAACATCTCTGGCAGTCAATCCCTCTCTTCCGTTTTCCCCGTCCTTCCTCTCCGTGTCCGGTTTGAGAAGGAACCTTATTCCGATGCAGAACGTCAGGAAGAGGGAGAACGGGCCCAGAACGACATTACCGGCCCTGTATGCTGCAAAGGAGCCGAGAATGCACATCGATATGATGCAGACGAACATTATCCAGCCGCGTCTGAAGTTTATGTTCCCCTTTTTCCAGTAGACATATGTAGTGACTGCCGAGGCGATGATGTCACTTGCAAGTGCGACGGCGGTTGCGGCGTAGGCACCGCCTTCTCCTGAGAAGGACGGACAGAGCACGATGAGTACCGGCACCATTACCGTTGCGGCGCTGAGACCGGCGAAACCCGTTCCTATTCCCGCACCGAGTGCTGCAAGTATGTACCATAGGTATTCCATCTTCTTCTCCCGGAGTTGACAGAGCGTTCTGCCATATAGAAAATATAATCGACACGTGTCGATATAACAAGCAACAGCATCCGCTGAAGTGTCGATTTACATATGAAAGGAAAACATCAGAGACGCATCACACAGACAGAAGACCTCATCGAAGAAGCTCTGCTCATACTTCTGAAGAACAGATCACTTGACACCATCACTGTCAGGGAACTCTGTGATAAGGCCGGAATAAACAGAACCACGTTCTACAACCACTATTCATCACCCGCCGGAGTCCTCGAGAAGATGGCCGCCGACTACATAGATGATATAGGCAGAACGCTCGGAAAGGAGAGGGAGGAAGTGAGAGCGAATGTCGCTGTGGTCTTCTCCTACATGGAAACGCACATCGCACTGACACGCATTCTGCTTTCCTCGCCGTTCAACGACAGCTTCCTCGAGCGTCTCTTCGCACTTCCGAAAGTAGCGGATCTTCTCTCCCGGTCGATCCGGCATGTGACTGACGAGAACGAGAAGAGGGCGGTGATCTCCTTCGCACTCAGCGGCTCATACAAGCTCATCAAGGACTGGATAACATCTGACGAGAGGATTTCCGCCACAGACGAGGCGGTACTCGTACTTAGTCTGGCGCGCCGTGTATGCTGTTCCACGGAATGAAAAACCGCTCCGGAAAAAGGAGCGGTAAAGTGGTCCCAGGCAGAATCGAACTGCCATCTAATCCTTAGGAGGGACTTGTTCTATC
>CAZGNN010000144.1:0-4528 GCA_964527335.1 uncultured Spirochaetaceae bacterium
TTATACCCGAAAGGTGTGCACTCTTCTCGTTGGAGCCTACCGCGTAGACGCTCTTTCCGTACTTCGTCTTCCTGGTGACGATGATGAAGATGACTACCATCAGGACAAATACGAATGTGATGTAGGGTATCGAGAAGGAGCCGAGCTGGAGCTTGCCGGTACCGAACTTCATTCTGAGGAAGTTGTACTTGCTGTTGGTTCTGAGCATTGCGAACTGGCTTGAGTTCGATCCAGATATAGCGGAATCGACCTCCCTGACGACAGAGAGTGTCAGCGAGCGGTAGATCAGCATCGTTCCGAGCGTTGCGATGAACGGCGGCATCTTCGCGAGTCCCACAAGGACTCCGTTGATGAGGCCGCAGAGGCCGCCGACGATGAGGGCCGTCAGAATCATGACGAGAATCGAGTTCGTGAGGTTGAATGCCACGATTGTCGCACTTGTCGTGAGTACGAGGGCCGAACCTATCGAGAGGTCAATCTGCCCCGTTATGATGATCAGTGCCATACCCAGAGCCATCGTGCCGACGATACATGTGTTCTGGGAACTCAGGATTGCCGCGATGTGGCTCCACTTGAATGTGTTGCCGTTCGCCGTCACCGTTATCGCATAGACCAGCATGATCAGGAGCATGATGAATATGAATGTGTAGCGTGACCAGATTGCCGTAACTGTTTTCTTTATTTTCTTTCCGTCCATTTTCCTTACCTTCCCATTGCACCAGTCGAATAAGCCATGACTATCTCCTCATTGACTTCGCTGTGCTCAAGTATCCTGACGATTTCACCTTCGTAGAAGACGCAGCATCTGTCTGCTGTCTTCTGTATCTCGGGAACCTCGAGTGTGTTGATTATCACGGTCTTACCCTCTTTCGCGAATTCGAGGATGAGACGGTAGATCTCGCTCTTGGCTCCGACGTCGACTCCCTGTGTCGGGTTGTCGAAGAGGAGAATCTCCGCTCCGGTGTTGAGCCAGCGTGCGAAGAATACCTTCTGCTGGTTACCGCCCGAGAGGGAGGAGATGTTGTTGTTATGGTCCTCGGCCTTGATGTTGAGGCTCTTCTTCTGATAGAGGTATCTCTCCTCGTCACCCTTGAAGTCGATGAACTGGTGCTTCTTCGACACGACATGCTCTGCTGTCACGAAGTTCTCCATGATAGAGAGTGACGGGATTACGGAGTTCTCCTTCCTGTTTGCGGGAAGCATCGAGACCTTCTCCTTCATGAAGCGTCTTATTCCGCCCCTTATCTTCTTTCCGTTGACCTCTATGTAACCCCCTTCCGTCGGAATGACGCCGAAGAGCGCCTGCATGAGTTCGCTTGCTCCGCTTCCTGCGAGGCCCGTGAATGCGAGAATCTCGCCCTTCCTGACTCTGAAGGATATATCCCTGAATCCGGCTCCCCTGAGGTTGTGAACAAAGAGCACGTCCTCTCCGAGAGGTCTGGGCTCATAGTAGTCCGCATCCTGGTAGCTCGAACCGACCATGTCGGATGCTATTGCACGTGGGTTCGTATCGGAAATGTTGCCGCTCGAGACGAAGAAGCCGTTTCTGAGGACGGTGTATCTGTCTGCTATCTGGAAGACTTCAGGCATCTTGTGGGAAATGAAGATGAAGCTCTTTCCCTTTGCCTTGAGAGTCCTCAGTATTCCGAAGAGGTGCTCGACCTCATCCTGTGAAAGTGCCGTTGTCGGCTCGTCAAGGATAAGAAGCTTCGCATCGGCATAGAGTGCCTTGCAGATTTCGAGAAGCTGCTTCTCGCTTGTCTTGAGTGTTCCGACCATGGCGTTCGGATTCATCGTGACACCGAGGGAGGAGAAGAGTTCCTGTGTCTTCCTGACCTGCTCCTTCTCGTCGATGAAACCGAATCTATTGGTAATCTCCCTTCTGAGGAAGATGTTGTCTGCTACTGTAAGATCGTTGATTACGTTGAGCTCCTGATGGACGAATGCGATACCCGCCGTCTCCATCTCCTTGATTGTCGGAGCAACGTATTCCCTGTCGAGGAATCTTATCTTTCCCTCGTCGGCAGTGACGACGCCGGTGAGTATGTTCATCAGTGTCGACTTCCCCGCACCGTTCTCGCCGAGAAGTGCGTGGACTTCTCCCTCCGCCACGTCGAAGTGGACATCAGAGAGCGCTTTCGAGCCGCCGAAAGCCTTTGTTATGTGTGTCATCTCAAGAATCCTGTTCATGAGGTCTCCTAATAGGTAAATCAAGACGGATGCACCCCGAAGGGCACATCCGGGAAATGTGACGGACGGCTATCCCGTCCGCCTTGTCTGACTTAATGTCCGAGGAATCCTTCGTACTGGTTGACGTTCTGTCTGTCAACGATCCATACGGGTTCTGTGTCGACATCGCCGTTGGAGTATGACCAGTTGCCTGCGAGATACGAAAGCATCTTGTCGATACAGCTCTTCATCATTGACGGGCTGAAGTAGACGCTCATCATGTTGTCGAAGTACTTGTCTGCAACAGTTGCCTGTGTTGACTTTCCGCTCATGACATCATAGAGCTCCTGCATACCGCCGATAGCGGAGATTGCAATGTTGAGGCTCTCGAGCTTTGCCTTTGTTGCGTCACCGAGTGCCGAACCTTCGAGGAGGTTGAGCATACCGAATGTCATCTCATCATCCATCGAGTAGATGTAGAGAGAGCCTTCTGCCTTTCCTGCGATTTCTTCGAGCTTCTGCTCAAGGTAGTCGTAAGCGCCGTCAGCTGACCAGTTACATACGACAGAGTATGTGTTGAATACTGCGTCGAGTTCTGCGTCTGTCCAGATCTGTGTTGTGTGGAAGCTCTGTCCGAGAGCGTTGTCGGAATAGTCGAGTTCACCCTTGAGGAACTGTCTGAAGCCTTCTTCCCTGTACTTGCATACAGTACCGTTGTCGCCGTAGAGAACAACAACAGTGTCGCCCGGCTTCATGCCGTTCTGCTGGAGCCAGTATGCGATACCTGCGCCGCACTGCCAGTTGTTACCGGAGTAGTTGAGGATTGCATAGTCCATTGTGGATTCGATGAATCTGTCGAATGAAATGAACGGAATGCCTGCTGCATAGAGAGCTTCCTGTCCTGCTGCTGCGCTGTCTTCGAGAGCGAACATGACAACACCGACTGCGTCGTCGTTAGCGACGATCGTGTTACAGTGGTCGACCTGCTCCTCACCCGAGGAAGCTGCCATGTAGACTGCCGTATACTTTCCTTTTGCCGTGATTTCCTCACACTTCTGCTGAGCATAGGCACCTGCCTGTGCTGTCCAGCCGTGGTCGGGTGTAGGTCCGAGGACGTAGATCTTTGTCTTTGCTGCAGACTTTGTTTCACTTGCTCCCTGTGCGAAGAGACCGAATGAAACGAGAAGTACGAGTGCGATTACCAATACTTTTTTCATTATGATTTTCTCCTTTTTTATTTTCACCTCAACGAGGTTGAATACCTTTTAAACCTTCTCTTCCCTGCCGCTTTCCGCGCTTTTCTGCGAGGCGAAGACAGCCTTCATCGAACCGATGATGTCTGTAGCATCGAGAATGGACGGCCTCTTTTCCAGAACTGCGCCGACAAACTCGTCGATGACGCCGCTCGAGGCCATCTGCTCGTCGCCGTTCTGCTGCATCCTGTCGAGGGCGAGCTTCTCCTCTCTTCCGTCGTTGTGGACGATGATGAGGGAGTACTGCGGGTCACTGTAGAGCTTGAGGACACCCTTCTGACAGAAGATGTTCGTCTGGTTGAATTCCGTACCGTAGCATGTCCAGCTTGTCGTGACTGTTCCGAATGCACCGTTCCTGAATGTGAGGATCTCGACGGAATTGTCGTCAACCTCAATCGGAGTTCCGTCCTCGAATGTCTTGTCGATGACGCACATTCTCGAATATGCCCTGTCGTACTCGTCGCCGACGAGATACTTGATGAGATCTATCTTGTGGATACCGAGGTCAGCCATCGAACCGAATGCCGCGGCGCTCTTCCTGAAGAACCAGGTGTTCCTGCTCTTCTCGACGCTCCAGCTCTCCGGGCCGCCGTGTGCGAACGTCGTCTGGAATGTGAGGACCTTACCCATCTCTCCCGATGCGATGATCTCCTTTGCCTTCCTGTGTGCGGGAGTCAGTCTCTGGTTCTGTCCGATCATGAGTCTCTTTCCGCACTTTTCTGCAGTCTCTATCATCCTCTCGCAGTCCTCGAGAGAGATTGCCATCGGCTTCTCGCAGAGAACATGCTTGCCCTTCTCGAGAGCCTTGACGGCAGTGTCCGCATGATAGGCATTCGCGACGCAGACGGAGACTGCGTCTATTGTCGGGTCATCAAGAAGTTCGTCAAGCGACTTGTATACCTTTCCGCCGAAGAGTGAGACCAGGGTCTCCGCCCTTTCGGGGACGAAATCGAAGAAGCCTGCAATCTCGACATTCCCGTTGTGGCTGTATTCATATGCGTGGCGCTGTCTGGCGATGCTGCCGCAGCCGATTATTCCTACTCTCATCTCATCCTCCTTCAGATAACGAAGTTCTCCATGTACTTCTTCGTGATTCTGATCGAATC
>CAZGNN010000145.1:0-4518 GCA_964527335.1 uncultured Spirochaetaceae bacterium
AGGGGAGGCCCGGAAAGGTCTCCGTCGTCCCGACAAAGCCGTGCTTTACGGCAGAGGATCTCTCTCTGGCCTATACGCCGGGAGTCGCAAAGGCCGTACTGAAGATAGCTGAAAACAGGAACGATGCATATAAATACACCAGCAAGGGTAACCTTGTTGCCGTAATCTCGAACGGAACGGCAATACTTGGACTGGGTGACAGAGGTGCGCTTGCTTCGAAGCCCGTCATGGAAGGCAAGGGCGTTCTCTTCAAGCGTTTTGCAGATATAGACGTATTCGACATCGAAGTCGACGAGAAGGATCCCGATAAGTTCATCGACATTGTAAGGGCTATCTCTCCTTCCTTCGGGGGAATCAACCTGGAGGATATAAAGGGACCCGAGTGCTTCTACATCGAGACCGAACTCAAGAAGAAGTGTGACATCCCGGTATTCCACGACGACCAGCACGGTACTGCGATAATCGCATCTGCGGCTTTGATCAATGCCGCCGAGATTGTCGGAAAGAAACTCGAGAACATGAAGGTTGTATTCTCCGGTGCAGGTGCTGCAGGATGCTCATGTGCACGTATGTTCCTGAAGATGGGAGTGAAGAAAGAGAACCTCATCATGACAGACATCGACGGTGTCATCTACAAAGGGAGACCGAACATGAATCCGGTACATGAGGAACTTGCAACGGAGAGCAGTGCACGAACTCTCCGGGAGGCAATCGTCGGCGCCGACATGTTCATGGGCGTATCAGCCAGGGGACTTCTTAAACCCGACATGCTCCTCAGCATGGCAGATAATCCCATTGTCTTCGCAATGGCCAATCCCGACCCGGAGATTACATACGAAGAAGCTGTCGCCACAAGAAGCGACGTGATCATGGGAACGGGAAGAAGCGACTACCCGAACCAGATAAACAACATACTCGGCTTCCCCTTCATATTCCGCGGCGCTCTCGATGTTAAGGCAACGGAGATTACCGAGAACATGAAGAAGGCAGCGGCGCTCGCGCTTGCGGCTCTTGCAAAGGAACCGGTACCAGACGAAGTGAGGAAGGCTTACGGCGGAGAGAACTTCTCGTTCGGCCGCAACTACATCGTTCCGAAGCCGTTCGACCCGAGAGTAATCGAGTGGGAGGCTGTCGCAGTTGCGAAGGCCGCTGTCGAAGACGGTGTTGCACGCGAGCCCATCACCGACTGGGAGGCATACAGACTTTCTCTAAGGGAAAGGATGAAGGGCTACTGGAAATGACTCTTCTTGCATTCGGGGAGGTCCTCTACGATGTCTTCGGTGAACAGAAGACCATAGGTGGGGCTCCTCTCAACATCTCTTACCACTTCCATAAGTGCGGAGGGGAAGCCGGAGTCATCAGTGCTGTCGGAGACGACGAACTCGGAAGGAATGCCGTTGACGTCATGAAAAGGGCAGGACTTTCGACGGAGTACATCTCTGTTTCTGAGTATCCGACGGGTAGAGCCGATGTCGTGATGAACGGTAACGAGGCAGGGTATGAGTTCAACTATCCCTGTGCCTGGGATGATATAAACATCTCTTCAGACCTTCCGAAGGCTGTTGACGTATTCTACTGGGGAACTCTTGCTCTCAGGAGCGGACGAAGTCAGGAGACTTTCAGGAGAATATCTTCCGCGGTAAATGCGAAGATAAGGTACTTCGATGTGAATATCCGGAAGGAGTTCTACTCGGAGGCTGTCATCAGGGAAGGTTTAGAGCTCTGCAATGTTCTGAAGGTGAACGAGAACGAACTTCCTCTTATCCTCAGACTTTCCAGAGCGAAGAGTGTTGAAGATCTGAAGAAAAAGTATTCAGTAGACATCGTCATACTCACGGAAGGTGAGAAGGGCTCCACGGTCTATGCTGATGAGACTATAAGAGTGCCTGCCATAAAGACCAACGTCGTCGACACAGTCGGCGCCGGGGACAGCTATTCGGCATGCTTTCTCTATAACTACCTTTCTTCCGGGAATGTCGGACTCGCGGCAGAGAAGGCTGCGCTTCTTTCATCTTTTGTGTGTTCCAAGCGCGGCGGGATGCCGGAGTATTCAATGGTAGATACTGTCAACCGCGGCTGACAGTAAATTTTCCTGAAGCAGGAATTGGGCAGCTGTCATTATCATGGGATGTGTTATTCCTGATTCAAGGAAGTCCTTATCTCCTGTGAGCAGGATATCTGCTTTTCCCTGGATGGCTGCTCTGAGAATGGGTTTATCCTTCTCATCCCGTATCAGATTTTCCTCGGGAATAACTTCCTTCTGGGTTTGGATTATGATGAGATTGTACGCTGCAAGGGTAAGAAATGGTTTCAACAGAATCACCTTATCCGGAAACTTCCTGTTGAAAACATCATTCAATTCCCGGATAACTTATGTCGAAATCAATCCCTGATGCGGAAAGACCAGAGCCTTGAAAAAAGCTTTTGCAGGGGTACTGTTACTGTTGATGATTGTCGAAATCAAAATGTTTGTATCGATGAATACGCGCATCGGGACCTATTCTCTGTTATTCCTTATTTCTTTTGCCAGTCTGTTGACAGAGTCCTCATCAGTGAGTCCGGCCTTTTCGGCCTCTCCCTGCATTCCTTTCTGTAATAGCTTCATTGCATAAACAGCAGGATTTACCAATAGAACATTTCCATTTTCAATTATGAATAACAATCTGTCCCCACATGAAACTCCAAGATAACTGCGTATATCCTTAGGAATGGTAATCTGTCCTTTTGCCATTACTTTTGCGTTGTCAACAATAGTGTACTCGTTCATTGTGTTGTCTCCTGTGTTATGTAGGAAAAGTAGGATTTTCCCTACTTCTAGGGTATTGCAAGTCTGCCTGAAAAGCAAGTGGATTTTCAATGTGTTGAGTACCGTGCCGACAGACGGTATTTCTTTTATTTACCTTTTCGAAATATTGAGAAGATATTTCAGATGTGTTCTGATTCTCACTTCTGCCTGTAACCTGAAATCAGGTTACGGCATAATGAGACTCCTCAGGCGTAGTTCACTCTTCAGTCTGTCGTGTACCAGATAATCTCGTTCGCCTCCAGAGTGAGGTCGAATGAGTTACCGTCTGTCGTATAGACAGTGGTTTTCTGCTCAGTGTAGGTGTTGTTGACGACAGAATACTTCCTGTTCTCCGGGTATGCGTTGACTTCCACGTACGGATTGGAGCTTGACCATGTGTGGAGCATCTCCTCGCTTGAGGTAGCCCAGAGAATGGCTCTGTGCAGGAGGCGTGTGTTCTCCGCCGAATACGGAAGACCCGAGAGATAGACCCCTCTTCCCTTTCCGCATTCTCTCACAGCTCCCTGTACTTCCTTATCTTTCAGAGCGATTATCGTAGTACCGTCGAGTGCGTAGAAGCTCTTCTTTCCCTCTCCCCAGTTGAAGTCCTTTCCTGACTCCTCTGTGATGAAGTGAGGCTGTACATCCCAGTTGTACTTGTCATAGCCGAGCGTGAAGCCTGTCTCCTTCTCGACGCCGAGAACATCGAAGAGCTGAATGTAGTGTCCGCCCATCTGGTGTCCCGTGGGCTCCCCGATTCCGATGAAGCCGCCGCCGTTGTAGACGAACCTGCGTAGTCTTTCCGGAACGAGGGGATTCTCCCAGTAATCTCCTCCGGTGTGTGCGGTGTCACCGTCACCTACCGTGATAATCACATCAACGCCGTCGAGGGTGTGTTCGTCTTCGATTATGTCGTCGAAGCTTATGAATACAGTATCGAATGGAGCTCCGGAGAGAATCTCCAGCACTCCCGCATAGCTGTAGTTCTGCTTCTGGTAGAGTGCATGGTGGTACATGTGTGCTCCCCAGTTTCTCATTTTTCCCCAGCTGTTGAGAACGGCAACCTTCTTGAAGGAGAAGGGAGTCGTTCCCTTCACGTTATCGTAAAGCGTTCTGAATTCGTCGCAGACTGATTCGATGTAATCCATGAAGTCGGGGAACTTGAGTGCGAGGGAGAGGTAGCCGCCGTAGCCTATGCGGTCGATGGGCTTACGGAGTATTGCTCTCCTTGCGGTGACCCAGTTCTCCTTTGCCTCCTTCACGGGATCTCCACCCTCGTGGAAGGTGTCGGGGAAGAAGTAGGGAAGGAATCTTCCTTCCGTGTACTTCACGCCGGGAATGTCGGAGAGAAGACGCAGTGTCGAACCGTTCCCGATACTCCCGACTACGGCATCGATTCCGCTGTTTCTGAATTCATCCATGTAGGGTTCCACTCCTATATGGTGGTCACCGAGGAACATCATCGCTTCCTTTCCCTTCTCGTGACATATGTCCGTGAACTCCCTGATGAGAGCACAGACCTCTCTTCTCTGAAAGGCCATGAAGTCCTTATATTCCCTTGTCGGTACCCTGTACTGGTTGTTGTAGTAGCCCTGGTCGATTATGTATTCCGGTCTGAACGGATAGCCGGCCTCCTTCTCGAATTTCTCGAGAATGTAGGGGGAGACTGATGCCGAGTAGCCGAACCAGTCCACATACTTCTCCCTTGCCTTCTCGTCGAAGATGAGCGTAAA
>CAZGNN010000146.1:0-4500 GCA_964527335.1 uncultured Spirochaetaceae bacterium
GCCTCTTTGTCTAGCTAGATAACAAGGCAAAGTGCAGTCACGAGAAGTGCAATCACGATTGCACCGATCATCGGAATGCGGAAACGTGAGGCCACAAAGGCCGAAACGACTCCCACGAGACCGGCATACCACTCTCCCTCGAAGTCCGTCAGAACCGACGGAAAGATAAGAGCACCCAGTGCCGCTACGGGGAGTAGCATCATGCACTTTCTCACTCTTTTCGGAAGCTTCTCCGTAAAGGACAGGAAGTACGGTAAGGTACGGGGTATCTGGGTGACAAGTGCCGAGAGAATTATGATAAGAAGAATCCTGCTCATTTTATTCCAGCCTCCTCATCGGTATATATGAATGATGCGGCAAGAGTTGCCGTGAGCATCGAAACGACTATCGAAAGACCGGCTGAGAGGCCGAAGCCGAGAATCATGACGGAATTGATTACGGCGCTGATCAGAAAGACAATGAGAGCCTTGACGTTCTTTCTGCTCTCTCCTCCGAGAATCGAGGCGAACATCGCATATACCGTTATAACCGCGGCACGCTTTATGACATCGGGAAGAAAGTCCCCGATAGTTGCACCTACAATGCTTCCGCTCCACCATCCCGTCCATGACGTGAGTCCCAGTCCGATGAGATACGGCCAGGAGATGCTCTCCCCCTTGAAGGAGGCTACCGAAAAGACCTCATCCGTCGTATGGAAACCGGCAAAGAGACGGCCGCGGACATTTCCCGCAGGAAGTCTGGGAGACAGTGACGACGCCATGAAGATGTAGCGCGAATTGATGAAGAATACGGAGATTACTACAGAGGCGACCGAAGCTCCGTTTTTCACGAGAGACAGAAGCAGAAACTGCGAAGAGCCTGCATAGACAAAGAACGAGGTAAGCCAGGTCTCGAAGAGCGTGAACGAGAGCGTCGTGCTCATGAGACCGAACGCTATCGCAGTCGTGAAATAACCGATGAATATCGGAAGGCCGTCAAGAATTCCGTCCTTCAGTGTCAGTTTCGCTTCCATATATCCTCACTTACAGCCTTTGCCCCCTCGGTACCGTCTATTGCTGCACTGACGATGCCTCCGGCATATCCGGAACCCTCACCGACAACATATAGCCCTTCTGCGGCCATGTATCTCCCGTCCCTCACGATTCTGACAGGAGCACTTGTTCTTGTCTCGGAAGCGAGCATCAGGGCTTCATTCGTTATGAATCTTCCCCTGCTGAATCTGTTGAAGGTATTGAAACCTTCCCTCAGCGATGAGGAAACAATATCGGGAAGAACGCCGTAGAGATCCGAGGAAACACATCCCGGAGCATACGTGGAATCAGGAAGTGTCGAAGATAAGCGGTGCGCGACAAAGTCGTCAAGACGCTGGGATGGCGCTCTGAAACCGTCCAGGTAGGAATTCCTTTCGATGCTCTCAACCCAGTCCATCATTCCCCAGACACCGCCCGAGGGTATATCCTCCTGACGGATCTGGACGACGAATGCGGCATTGGCCTTCTTTCCCGAGCGGGAGGAGGAACTCATGCCGTTCACGACCTGGAGGCCCTTTTCCGTTGCCGCAGGAACGACGGTTCCACCCGGGCACATGCAGAATGAATAGACTCCCCTGCCCCCGACCTGTGTTACGAACGAATATGTCGCAGGCGGAAGATAGAGTCCCCTGCCCTTATCTGAATGGTACTGCATGGAATCTATGAGACTCTGGGGATGCTCGACTCTCACACCGACAGCCGTGTCCTTGGCCTCGAGTCTTATGCCGTCCTTCTCGAGAAAGCGGTATACATCCTTTGCAGAGTGTCCCGTGGCAAGAATGACGGGAGCCGGGAATTCCTCACCGCTCCCGGTCCTTACTCCTCTGACGGCACCGTCCTTCATGATGAGGGAGGTAACCTTCGTCTGGAAGTGAACTTCTCCCCCGTGACTGATGATTGTCCCTCTCATGTTCTCTATAACTTGAGGAAGCCTGTCCGTCCCTATATGGGGATGTGTCTCGTAGAGGATACTCTCGTCAGCTCCGTGCTGTACGAAGAGGGAGAGAACCTTCCCCACGTCTCCTCTCTTCACGCTGCGGGTGAAGAGCTTACCGTCAGAGTATGCTCCGGCCCCGCCTTCACCGAATGAATAGTTGCTCTCCTCGTCAAGAGTACCCTTCACAGAGAGAAGCGCGCAGTCAATCTTGCGGCTGTGAACATCCTTACCGCGTTCTAGCACAACCGGTCTTATTCCCCTTTCAAGAAGAGTAAGGGCAGCAAACAGTCCTGCAGGACCAGAACCGACGACAGTTACAGATGGGGATGAAGAATCGAGGACGGGAAACTCCGTTTCAGTCCAGACCGTCTTCACCTCTTCGTCGATGAAAAGTCTTACAAGGAGATTGATCTTCACGTCGCTGCGTCTGGCATCGATGCTCTTACGGATGTACTTCATCCCCTTTACCCTGTCCCCTCTGATGCCGAGAGACGACGAGGCCTTCCTGAGGACGGTCTTTTCGTCATACGCTTCAGCGGGTGTCAGACTTAGGTTTACATCTTTCGTCATAGTGTCAACAATAATAGTTAATTCACGCGTTCGTATTCAATTCGGGAAGCTGTTTTTTCTTTCCTCTTTCCGTTACTATTGTCCCGTGAACATTCTATCTATCGAGAATCTAGAAAAGACAGTTAAGGACGAGCCCCTCTTCGAGGGTGTCACTCTCGGTCTCAGCGACGGAGAGAAGGTCGGAATCGTCGGAAAGAACGGAGAGGGAAAATCGACATTCCTCTATACGCTTACGGGGCGTCTCACACCCGACGAGGGAAAGGTGTCGATGCGTAACGGAACGAGAGTTACGTTCCTCGAGCAGAGAGTCACTTTCCGTGAAGGCGCCACAATCTCTTCATACCTCTATGAAGCCGACGACAGCAACATCGCCGTCCTCAACAGATATGCCAATGCATCTCCGACCGAAGCCGTTAAGCTCAACGAAATAATCGAAAGAGACAATCTCTGGGATATAGAGCGCTCGTACATGGCCTATCTTACAGAGATGGGTGAAAGCTTCACAGGGGAGGAAAGCATGGCTTCCCTCTCGGGAGGCGAGCAGAAGAAGGTCGCGCTAGCACGCACATTCGCCCTGAGGGGTGACCTCGTGCTCCTCGACGAACCTACAAACCATCTCGACATAGAGACAATCGAGTACCTCGAAGCCTGGATAAAGTCATCCCCTGCAGCTGTCATCATCGTCACACACGACAGACACATCCTCTCGTCGGTCTGTTCGACTATCTGGGAACTTGACAGAAAGCACTTCTACCGTCACCCCGGTTCGTTCACTTCCTACCTTGAGAGGAAGGAAGAGAGGATCGTGATGGAGGAGAAGGAGCAGGAAAGACTGAAGACAATCCTGAGGCGCGAACTCGTATGGCTCATGCGCGGTCCCCAGGCGAGAACCGGAAAGGACAAGGGTAGAAAGGACAGAATCGAGGAGATGGAAGCATCCGTGAGAAAGGTCAGAGACGAGAGGATGACGCGTTTCTCGTCCCTCGACAGGAGACTGGGAAAGAAGATTCTCGATATCACATCACTGGGGGCAAGATACGGGGAACGTACGCTCTTCTCCGGCTTCACCTACTCGTTCACGAAGGGAGTGAAGATCGGTCTCATCGGTCCCAACGGATCGGGTAAGTCCACCCTCCTCGACATTCTAAGCGGCGTGAGGGAACCCGACGAGGGGTCGGTCGATATCGGAATAAACACGGTATTCGGTTACTACGACCAGAACGGAAGGAACCTCGACGGAGAAAAGACGGCACTCGAATATGCCGAAAGCTTCGGCGACAGGGTCCGCTACACGAACGGTGACGATGTCACGGCATCGCGCTTTCTCGAGCTCTTCGGCTTCCCCGTCGAGAGCCAGCGCACTCCCATAAATCTTCTCTCCGGCGGAGAGAGGAGACGTCTCTATCTCATAACACGCCTCATAAGGAACCCGAACTTCCTCCTCTTCGACGAGCCGACGAACGACCTCGACATTCCTACGATGGAAAACCTCGAAGACTACATCTCCTCCTTCCCCGGCTGTGCGATAATATCATCCCACGACAGGACCTTCCTCGACTGCTCCGTCGATTTCCTCTTCGTCATCGAAGACGAAAAGATAACCCTCTTTCCCGGCAACTACACCCAGTACAGGGAGAAGAAGGACGAGGAGAACAGGAAAAGAGAGAACGAGAAGAAGGAAGATACAAGAAGACCGAGGGAAAAGAAGGGTCTGAGCTACAAGGAGACAAAGGAACTCGAGGCACTTGAAAAGGAAATCGAAGTCCTTGAAGGGGAAATCTCAGAACTCGAGGCATCATTCTCCACAGCGGAGACAACAGAACTCGGAACACTCCAGGAGAGAACGAAGAAATACGGGGACAAAAAAACAGCGCTCGACGAAAAGACCGAACGCTGGTTAGAACTTGAGGAGAAGAAAGGTTAAACCTCGGTTGACGAGACGTCCTCGGCGTCCATCAGCTG
>CAZGNN010000147.1:0-2190 GCA_964527335.1 uncultured Spirochaetaceae bacterium
CCTTTTTCCTCTTCGCCGTCCCAGGCTCTTCTGTTGACTTCCTCTGTGTTCATGCTCTGATTATAACACAGGGGAAGGAAAGTGTAGAGAGGAGGCTAACTTCCGGCTGTGTAAGGTGATATACATAAAGTCAGGATGGCTGACTATCTGACTTGGGATATCGAGAGGCGAAATCTTCTTCGAGCAGCCTTCTGTACTCGGAAACTATATTCCTCCTCAATTCGTCGGAGAGGCCGGCGTCAGTAATAGCTCTGTTGGCATTCTCAATATTTGTTTCTATCTGTTTTCTTCTTTCTGCTGCGCTTACCTCTGATAAGCCTTCTCTCCATCCTTTGACAAAACCTTCTTCAAATCCCTGTTTCCACATCTCGAGACCGTAACCCAGTGTTACAGCTTCCTGTGTGTTGTATTCGTCAAGTAAGCCCATTTTTTCCTCCGATAAGACAGAGAATGCCGGACAGTCTCTGTCGCTGAGAAGATTATCGCATGAGAAGGAGGAGTTGTCAGCCCGTCAATCGGGGACAGAATAACTGTCTACCTCATGTAGAAGTATAAAAACGGGCAGAGTAATCCTCTGCCCCAGAAGTCTTAAGATGAAGGTTCAGTTTGCCGACATCCTCCGGAGATCTGCCATAATCTGTTCCTTTATTTCATCCGATATACCGGCATTAGCAAGAGCCTTGTCAAAGTTTGCATTGTCCTCTTTCCTCTGCTCGTCTTTACCCTGCCTTTTCATTTCGATGCCGTAACCTAATGTTACAGCTTCCTGTGTGTTGTATTCCATCATAATTCTCTCCACCTCCTGATGGTGTTCCAGAAGGAACTCTCTCAAGATATTGTTCTCTACACAATACCTAATAGTTTCAAGCACAGCTCTCTTTTCCCGTCCGAACCTGTCCGTGAACTCGTAGAACATCAGACAGAACAGACAGTACTCCTTGATTATACCGTGGGTTCTCTCCTTTGTTAAGACTTTGATTTTCACCATGTAGTCTTCACAGAAAGGAAGAATCATCCTTGTCTCATAGAATGCAGGCGCAGTCTCCCTTCCTGCATGCACGACAAAGAAGTGCGGATTCAGAGCACCTTTGAAGGGTGTCCTTGCATACTGCTGATAGTTGAAGTTCGGAATCTCCTTACGGCTTATCTCCAGGAAATAGTCGTTCATCCGGTAAGTCATGTTGATGTTCCGCGTTGACTGTGCTTCCACCATGTACAGCTCTGTATCCCTTACGATGAAGGCAAGGTCGTTGACGATTCCTCCGCAGAAGATGTTGTCCGAACTGACAACTCTGATGTCATCCTCCCTGACATCAGTGTCATCGGGATTGAGGCATAGATACAGCCGTTTGAGATTCTCCGGTATCGAAAAGAGATTCTTGAACACACTGTCCTTGAGCGTTCTCTTCGGAGCCAGAAGATAGTAGTCTTGTTTCAGTATTTCTGTTTCATCGCTCATAGATTTTTCTCCTTTACTTCTTTAGACAGAATTTTTCGGGATTTTGTCAGACTTTTTTTCAAAATATTGCAATATTTCTGATAAGGTCAGTCAGGTGTCGGAGTTTGATGGTTGAAATAATAGCTGTCCGTGTCCTGTGACAGGATATAACAGCCTGTGAACACTGTCCTGGTATCTTGCTGTCTTATGTGATCTGCAGGGTTGCTGTTATCACTGATGAAGTCGGAAGACAAGTATTCGTATGATTCTGATGCCGTCACAATATGAGGGATGTAATCAGAAAATCAAAGGATGTGTGATTCTTTCAGATTTGCCTTGTTCCCATCTGGGAACTCTTACGAAAGATGATATCTGATTCAAATTGGGCATTATGGCATAGAAAGATGAACTGTCAGTATTCACTCGGGGACAAATGAGACCCGGAAGCATGTTCCTGTTCTTACATGAGACGGTAATCAGGTTTACTGAAATTGCCGGCTTTTTCTTCATTATAGAATGTCAGGAGAGAGTTATCTGAGCTGATAAGGGAGACAGAAAATTCTCATGCTCAGAAGTCTGATTAGATGGAAAGCATCATCAAGGAAGAGAACAGACTGCCTGCTATCCTGATGGATGTTGTGGATGAAGAAGTGGCAGAGCAATAAGAAGAGCGGGGCCGGTGAGAAGGAAAGACAGGACAGAGCAGGTGAGAAGCGATGCCGTGAAATATCGGAGCCGAAAAAAGCAGAAGA
>CAZGNN010000147.1:2290-4470 GCA_964527335.1 uncultured Spirochaetaceae bacterium
GAGTGCAGGCAGGAGGAAAGCAGTCCGGCAGAAAGGACAGGAGAAGAAGAAACGGAGATAGAAGTTCAGGCAGAAGAAAAACAGTCAGAATGAGATGTCACGAGAAGAAGAAACGGAGATAGGAAAGCAGACAGAAGGGAAGAAGGCAGAAAAGATGGCGTCGAAAGCACAGATGTTGAGGAGACAGCAGTGAAAACCGGAAAACAGCAGCAGATGTGCTGGCGGCAGTCATGAAAGATGTCGGCAGGGGGATGTGACGGCAGGTAAGGAGGGGAGGAGCCTTAAAGACGGAAGTAGTACAGGAATTCGGTGGACAGTGGAAATCGGATAGAGAATCTGGCAATGGGAGCTGGGGGAGAACTTCGGTATGGAGAACTGAGGCTGAGGCGTCAGGCGTGAGGGGCCTATGCCGGAGTCAGCGTGTCGATAGCGGGACCGACAGAAGAGGGGGCGTCTTCTCTGCGAACGTTGCAGAGGAACTCTTCAGACACCGGAGATTGTGTGACAGCTGACCTCCATACCGCATTTAGTGCATGAGTGTTGTTCACAAAAAGATTTTCCTTGATTATCCTTAATATATGAAGCGTTTTTCGTTCACAGAAATCCTTACGATAATCATAGTATCAATATGCGGCATCGCCCTTCTGATCGGGCTCTATCTCTGGACAAGCTACCTTACATCCGAGAAGGATGAGGAGGAACTGAGAAAGGCGATGGAGAAGGTTGTCAACACGAAGGGGGAGAAGGCTCTCTTCGAGATGGCCGGGATTCCCGTGGACCAGATATACTACGGTGACGAACTCATCGAGCTCTATGACAGCGACACCGGGAGCTGGAACTATACCTCCGAGGAGGCAAGACGCATCGCAGTCTACCGTAAGTGCCGTGACAGCGTCGTCGAGATAAACACCTATTCGTCCCTCAGTGATTCGGGACAGGGAAGCGGCGTCATTCTCACTTCCGACGGCTATATCGTGACGAACAAGCATGTCGTCGGAACGGGAACATCGTTCACCGTCGTATTCTCCGACAACACGAGCGAGGAGGGAACGCTTGTCGGCTACGATTCCCTTACAGACATTGCGGTAATCAAGGTGGAGAGGACGGACCTCGAGCCGATGGACTTCGGAAGTGCGGAGAATTTGTCGGTCGGGCAGATAGTCTATGCAATCGGTAACCCCTACGGTTATTCCTGGTCCTTCACCGACGGTTCGATATCGGGCCTGAACAGAATGGTCAGTACATCCACATCCTCTTCCGTCATCCCCAATATGATACAGACGAATGCACTCGTGAACCCGGGTAACTCCGGCGGTCCTCTCCTCGATTCGTCCGGAACGATGATCGGCCTCATATCCTCGATATACACGACAACAGGAAGCGCAGAGGGAATCTCGTTCGCGCTTCCTGTGGAGACGGTGATGGATGTCGCATCATCAATCATAAAGAACGGCAAGGTGACGAGGGGCTGGATGGACTTCCTGTCCGTCGAGCTCAATGCACAGATAGTATCGTATTCGAATCTTGTCGTCGACGAGGGAATACTCGTGAGCCAGGTGGTGCCGTCCGGCAAGGCCGACAGGGCCGGAATCAAGGGCGGAAGCGAGAAGGCCCAGTACGGCCAGAGCGTCATCTATCTCGGAGGAGATGTGATAGTCGCCATCAACGACACCCCGATTACGGGATACTCCGACTACTTTGCCTTCCTCTTCAACACGAAGGCCGGTGACAAGGTCAGTGTCACGGTCATCCGCGGCGGCCAGAAGAAGATAATCGAGAACGTCGAACTCGTCGAACAGACCGAGGAGAACACACAGTGGATTCTGAGATAATCATACCCGACTACATAACAGGCGTCGAACGCCCCTTCCGCGTCCATGCTCCCTACGAGCTTGCAGGCGACCAGGGCGACGCCGTCGAAAAACTCTATAACGGCTACCTCGAGGGTGACCACGCACAGACACTCAAGGGAGTCACGGGATCGGGTAAGACCTTCACGATGGCGAAGCTCATCGAGAAGATACAGAAGCCGACGCTCGTGCTCTCTCATAACAAGACGCTCTCTGCGCAGCTCTACAGGGAGTTCAAGAACTTCTTTCCCGAGAACGCAGTCACGTACTTCGTTTCCACATACGACTTCTATCAGCCGGAGGCATATGTTCCCGGGAAGGACCTCTATA
>CAZGNN010000148.1:0-1394 GCA_964527335.1 uncultured Spirochaetaceae bacterium
TTTCATTTGAGTAATTTGTGGTACACGAAAATTATACCAGACCTAATTTCTGAGACATCCCAGCGGAACAACAAAGACACCGTCTGTTCGTTTGTAAGCATATTTTGTTGTTCCTGTAAGAACTATAAGGAAAGAGGGAGAATTCATAGTATCGGTATCGAGTCGGTCTTTCAGCTTCTTCAGATTATTTGCTCCTTCCTCTATTCTTGTCTCTCCTCCGAGTTTGATTTCCACAAGACCGTATCTGCCGTCCCTAAGGACTATGACGGCATCGCACTCAAGCTCTGTCTTGTCTCTGTAGTGATATACCTTTCCGTCTAATGCATCCGCATAGACCCTCAGATCTCTCATGCACATTGTTTCGAAAATGAAGCCGAATGTTCTCGCATCCTTTATGAGCGCTGCGGGGCCGGCGCCCAATGCCTGGACTGCTATTGATGGATCCGAGAAGTAGCGGGTAGGGGATGTCCTTACAGCAGTTTTGCTTCTCAGATTCGGATTCCAGGCCGGCATATTCTCCACAATGAAGATGTTCTCCAGAGCATTGATATAGGATGCCACCGTATCTGGATCAATTGGATTTCCTGACACCATATCTCCGGCGAGAACAGCATTTGTAGCCTGGGTTCCCTGATTGCGGGCATAGGAACGCATGAAGGAGTCAACTTTTTCAGCATTCCTCGCCATCTTTCCTTCCCTGACAATATCGCTGTTGATGGTTGTCTTATAGAGGTCTTCGGCACTCTTCAGTGCGTGTCTCTCCGACATCATCAGAGATTCAGGCCATCCGCCTCTTGAGCATAGGAAGGCAAGTCTGTCGGTGTCTATATCGTTCGTTGCGGAGATGTCATCCTGACCGTCGAAAAGGGACGAAAGGCTGACCTTTCCGTTTGAGTCTTCAGATTCGTAGAGACTCATCGTTCTCATGAGAATACGGGAGATTCTTCCTGTTCCTGTGTGTTTGATCTTATTGCGGTCGGCGGAAACCGATGAACCAGTCAGAATGAATTGCCCGAACTGGCTTCTTCTGTCAACTTCGTTTCTAACCTTGTCCCACAGCCTCGGGGCAAGCTGCCATTCGTCAATGAGACGGGGAGTCGCTCCCTCAAGAAGTGGCCCTGTATTACCGTTTATGTAATTCTCGAAAGGTTCGTCATCGGACATCCGTACGATGCTCGATGCTATCTGGGATGCAGAAGTTGTTTTACCTGACCATTTTGCCCCCTCGAGAAGAACCGCTCCACGGTATGAAAGTGTGTCTTTCAGAATGTCATCAAGTATCCTTTTTTTGTATTCCATTTTTCTCTTGAAATCCCTTTTCTACAATTTAATACAGAAAAAGAAATAAATCAACATCTTTCGGTAGTTTGGACCATTTGCTTTCGGTAGTTTGG
>CAZGNN010000148.1:1494-4455 GCA_964527335.1 uncultured Spirochaetaceae bacterium
TAGAAAAAGGGTGGCATACAGCGTACACCACCCGTTTGTCTGATTGAGATTCTGCTCAGTTTTGAGCGAATGCAGAGATGAGCTCTGCAAGCTGTGCTCTCGTCATTGTGTCCGTAATCTTGAGGAGGCCGTCGACGGGAGTTATGAGGCCGCTTTCAAGTCCGAAGCCGACAAGGCCTTCGTAGCCTTCAGGAATTTCAGATTTGTCGGCATAGTCTCCCTCTATTTCCCCGAAGCTCACTTCCATTCCCATTGCCTGACAGAATGTGTAGGAGTAGAGAAGGGCTTCAAGCCTTGTTATCGGGGTGGATGCGTCTTCTGCGGGAACGATTGAGTACTGCGAGAGATAGACAACCGCTGTCTCCGGTTCTCTTCCGCCTCCTATCATCATGTAGAAGAATGCGGCAAGGTCGCCGAGCGTTGCTTCGTTGTCCACTCCGAAGACGGAGTTGCTTAGAGTTGTCATATAGCCGTTCTCGAACGCGAAGCGCACTGCTGTGTATGCTTCATCGTTTTCCGTGATGTCGCTGAGGACTACCGATGAAGCATCCTGCACTCCGAACGGATTTACGATTTCCTCATACATCGACGAGTATTTCGATATTGCCGATGCGCTTCCTGATGTTGCATATACTCCCTTTTCGATGAGAGCGGAGTATGCCGAAGCGTACTCTGTCACCTTTTCGGATGTCAGGCTCTTGAGCTCCTTCATGTATTCGATTGTCTTCTCCTGAGGCTTAAGCGAGAGGTAGTTGAGGATAGCACTGAGTGCCCCTGTGAGTTCTCCCTCAGGCTTTGCGTAGTAGGGGTAGCTCGAGAGGATGTAGCCGTCGAGGGTATCCTGATCGAGAGAGTCAAGGGTTTCCATGAATGAGGGGAGTCCCGCGTAGACTTCGAATGTTTCCCCGATGTTCGGGTCTCTGTATGTGTACATGTAGATACCGTCATCAGACGCTGCGGTGTAGGCACCGTAGACACCGTACTGGTCACGGAGCATCGGCAGCAGGTAGTTGTCGTTTATCACATTCGATACGGCATCAAGGTCAGCCGTGTATTCCTCGAGTCCCATGTCGGCGTAGGACGCGAACATGAGGTTGTAGTTCACGTTGCTCTCGACTACGAGAGCGAGGGACGAGAGCATCGTCTCGAAGCTGTAGTCCTGTGTCTCTACCTCTCTGTTGTCGAGGGTTGCGATGAATGCGTCTGCAACTGTTCTGTGATTCTTGCTGCTTTCTTCGCTTCCCGCGAATGCAGATATTGCCTTGTAGGAGTTGTTGAGGTTCTTCTGAATGTACTCAAGGTTCTCCACTACCGCTTCCGGGTTCTCCTCAAGAAGTTCGGAGATGTCGAGGAGGAAGTAATAGTAGTCGAGATAGTTGAGGTACGAGGAGTAGGCCATGCTCTCGTTCGATGTTGCGAGCATATCGTAGAGAAGGACGTTGTAGCTTGCATTGTTTACTGTGCTCTTGAGATTCTCCCTGAGATTCCCGACAGTGTCCTTTATTCTCTGTACATCGAACTGACTGTCGTAGAGAAGTTCTCCGACTGTCTCATATGCCTTCTCCATGTCCTCATCGAGGGCGATGAAGCTTATCCTGATGTAGGGGTAGTATTCATCCCTTTCTCTGTTCTCGATGACTGAAGTCTTGAGTGTGAGAGAGTAGAGATAGCGGTTCATAAGTGTCGAGAGCTGTGACCTTGTGTGTTCGGTCGTATCGAGTTCGCCGAGGAGGTCGATATAGAGCTTGAGATAGTGGAGCTTATCCTGTTCGACCCAGTCGGTGTTGAGCATGAGTGTAGCGTAGCCCACGCCGTCCGTGCTGCAGTCGGCGTTTATTCTCCTGACGCTGTCGTCTCCCGTTTCGTCGGTTATGTCATATATCCTGATTTCCTCCGGCAGGCTTTCGACTGTGACTGCCTGAAGCTCCTTCACGTACGCTGCAGTGTTGTCTTCCTCGGTTTCTTCCTCTTCCTCTACAGTGAGAGCGGCGAGTTCTTCCTCACTCATCGAAGCCTTGACTGCGGCAAGCTTATTTCTGAGAGCCTCGTCCTTCTCTTCCTTCAGGCCTGCGACAGCCTTTGTCACGGAGAGAGCCGAACGGCTGTTATTGATGACGTAAGTCTTCAAGGCATTTATGATGGTTCCGTCATCAACGAGAGTCCCGAAGTCATCGATTGCGTCGATATAGTGCATGTAGCCGTAGAGGTCTCCCGTTCCCGCCCAGTAGTAGACGATGTTCGGTATCATGTTGATACCCACTTCACTGTCATCTGTCGTGAGCATCGTGGAGAGTCTGAAGGATGCGATTACAGCGTCAACGGCATCCCTGTCGAAGCCGTTCTCAGCTATTTGAAGAAGCGACTCGTCGACTGTTGCTTTGAAGAGAGCCGCGTCCTCTGCGTCAATATTGTCTGCCGTCACGTAAATCATCGGCTCCGGACCGCTGAAGTCTATGTAGCAGCCGAACGAACCGTAGGGGAGTGCAGTCTTGAGATTCTCCATGAGAAGAGAGCTCGAATCGTTGAGAAGCGTCGAGAGGAAATCAACTGTCGTGAGTTCGTCTTCCGTGAGTTCTCCCAGTGCGTAGCCGTAGTAGACAGTTGCAGAGCGGGATGTATCTGTTGATTTTTCGACTGCGTATTCGAATTCTGCTTCGACGGGGGAAGTTATCGGAGTATAGGAGGAATCGGTGAAAGTGTACTCGGTTCTTTCATACTCTGAGAAATAACCGTCGAGGAGGGATAGGAATGCGTCGATGTCATCGAACTTGCCGTAGATGCATGTCACGCTGTTCGACGGCGTGTAGTATCTGTCGTGGTAGGATGTGAGATCCTCCCACGTCATTTCGGGAATATGGTCGGGATTGCCGCCGCTGCTGTTTCCCGCAACGGAACCGGGGAATATCGTCTTCATGAAGTTGTATACGGCTTCTGTCTGCCTCGTGTAGGAGCCGAGCATCT
>CAZGNN010000149.1:0-4409 GCA_964527335.1 uncultured Spirochaetaceae bacterium
GCGAACGGATTGTATGTGTCGTCGTCTTCCTTGTTGTCTGCCATGTATCTTGCCATTTCAGACTCCTCTTCCCTCTTCTTCATCTCCTTGATGGAGAGGCTGAGCTTTTCAGCCTTCGGGTTGCATTCGATGACCATAGCTGTGATGGGTTCGCCGATCTTTTCCTTGTAGCTCTCGAGTACGGAATCCTTGTATTCCTCTTCCGGTCCGACAAGCTGATACTTCTGGATAAGACCTTCGACATCGCCGAGAACCTTGACGAATACGCCGAAATCCGTAACAGCAGATACTGTTCCTGTGATAACAGAGTACTTCGGATATTCCTTAGCGATTGTCTGCCACGGGTTGCCGCTCATCTGCTTGACTGAAAGCTTGATTCTTCTTGCTTCCGGTTCGACCTTGGAGATGCATACGTCGATGACATCGCCTTCCTTGCAGAACTGATCCATGCTCTTGATCTTCTTTGACCATGAGACATCATCCATGTGGAGGAAGCCGTCGATACCGTCTTCGAGGTTGATGAATGCACCTGTGTTGGTGACCTTCACTACCGGTGCGGAGATGACCTTACCGACAGGATATCTTTCTGCAATCGTGTCCCACGGATTCTCGACAAGCTGCTTGAGACCGAGGGAGACTCTCTTGTGGTCGAGGTCCCATCCGAGAATCTTTGCTTCGACTACATCGCCGATGTTGCAGAAATCCTTCGGGTTCGTGATCTTCTTTGTCCAGCTGAGTTCGCTGACATGAGCAAGACCTTCGATGCCGGGTTCGATCTCGATGAAGATACCGAATGTGGCAATCTTTGTGACAGGCTTCTTGATGACGTCGCCGATCTGGTACTTCTGGTCGAATGTTGACCAGGGATCCGGTTCCATAGCCTTGAGCGAGAGATTGATCTTCTGTGTCTCGGGGTCGAGGTTGATGACCTTGAGCTGGATGATCTGTCCTCTCTTGACGAACTCCTTCGGTCTTGTGACGTGTCCCCATGACATATCGTTGATATGCAACAGGCCGTCGAAGCCGCCGAGGTCGATGAATGCGCCGAATGATGTGAATGACTTCACGACACCCTGTACGACATCGCCGACATGAGCTGTCTCGAAGAACTGCTTCCTGTTCTCCTCGATCTTCTGCTCGAGATATTCTCTTCTGGAGACTACGCTCTTGAGCTTTGTTCCGTTGTGGAACTTGTCGATGATGAAGAAGTCAGTCTTGCCCACGAGTGAATCGGGGTTCTCAACTCTTGTCACATCTGCCTTGCTGAGGGGGCAGAATCCCTTATAATCTGCGCCGAGGTCAACCTCGTAGCCGCCCTTGATAACCTTGGCGAACTTTCCGAGTACCGGTGTCTTCTCTTCACTTGCCTTCCTGAGTGCTTCGCCCTTTTCCTTGGCTTCAGCTCTCTTCTTGGAGACAACTACCTGACCACGACCATTGTCGAGCTTCAAAATAGTCAATGCTACCTTATCCCCTACTTTCGGGAGTTCGATAAACTCATCAACTGGAACTTGTCCCTCTGACTTGTATCCGATGTCAACCAGGACAGTCTCGTCATTTGTCTGTACTACAGTACCGGTTACGATCTGACCGACTTCTAACTCTGGAATTGACATAAGATGCTGCTCTAGATACTGCTGCATCACTGATTCCTTTTCCATTCCACTTTCTCCTACTACTAAATTACCACGCTTAATGCTTTTGCATAGCACTGTAAACTTTCTCACAAACGCCATCTATAGTCAAGTTGGTGGTGTCGATATAAATGGCATTTTCAGCCCTTTTTAAGGCGCCCACTTCCTTTTCCATATCATTTCTGTCGCGTTTTCTGATGGATTCGAGAATTTCCTCATACGTCATGCCGCTCTGCTCCGAGAGCCTTCGCCTGGCCCTCTCCTCGATTGAGGCATCGAAGTAGAACTTGTATTCGGCATCGGGGAATATGACCGTCGTCGTGTCACGTCCCTCCGTGACGATGTTCATCGTCCCTGCCAGTTCCCTGACTTCGGATGTGACTATCTCCCTCAGTCTCGGGTCCGATGAAACCTGGCTCGTGAACCTGTCGACCACAGGAGTATGGAGCCTCTCCTCGGCATTGACGCCGTTGATGTAGATATTGCCGTCCTTTACGGTTATTCTCGTATCCCTTGCTGTCTCGAGTACGCTCTCCCTGTCGAGAGGATCCAGTCCCTTCTCGAGCTGGGCGAGAGTATATGCCCTGTAGAATGAGCCTGTATTGAGGAAATACCACCCGAGGTGCTCGGCAACCTTTCTTGCTATCGTGCTCTTCCCGCTTCCTGCAGGTCCGTCTATTGCTATAACCATATCAGTTGTCCTTCTTCTTTATCGAGACTGTTCTCACCTTCTTCGGGCTTACCTTCCTGGAGTTGTCCTTTCCGCTGATGAGGCCCTTTATCTCGTCCTCCTTGAGGTTTCTCCATTCGCCCGGCTGCATGTCCCCGAGTTCCACGCATCCTATCCTGATTCTCGTGAGGCTCTTCACATCGTAGTTCAGGAAGGAGAATATCTTCCTGATCTCCCTGTTCTTTCCTTCCGTGAGTGTCACCTTGATGAAGTCCTTCGTTCTCGGAATGAGGTCATAGCGCTTTATCCTGTATGGAGTCGGCATGTCGATGTAGAGGCCGTCGAGTGCCCTGTTGAGGTCGTCGATGTCGACAGCCCTGTTGAGCTTGACGATGTACTCCTTCTCGATTTCGTACTTGGGGTGCATCATCCTGTTAGCGAAGTCCCCGTCGTTGGTGAATAAGAGTAGTCCTGTCGAATCCTTGTCAAGTCTTCCGACATTGAAGAGAAGTCTGTTGTCCCTGATGTCGATGAGGTCCCTGGCATACCTGTCTTCCTTGGGGTCATAGTTCGTGCATACGAATCCCTTCGGCTTATTGAGAGCTATGTAGTAATGCTTCTCGCTGAGCTCAATGGTGTCGCCGTCAACCTGGACTATATCGTCTTCGTTCACCTTGACGCCCATCTCCCTGACCGTCTTATTGTTGACCATGACCCTGCCCTGGGCAATCAGGTCCTCGCTTGCTCTTCTTGATGCCACACCGCACTTTGCCATGTAGGCCTGCAGTCTCATCGGAAATAATGTCTTTTCTTCACTCATTCTGGAATAAATCCCCTTCGTTCTCTTTCATGAATTTCAGTCTGTCCGCCTCACTGAGCTTCGGAAGTTCCGCTATCGACTTGAGTTTGAACTCATAGAGGAACTTTCTCGTGGTGCAGTAAAGACATGGGTGCCCGGGCTTGTCTGCCCTTCCGTTCACCTTTATGTAGTCCCTTTCCCTCAGGAGTCTCACGATGCTGTCGGACTGAATACCCCTTATCTTGTCGATTTCGGAGCGTGTGATCGGCTGCGAGTAGGCAACTATCGAGAGTGTCTCGAGAGCCGCACGGCTGAGTCTTCTGTCGACCTTTCTCCCGTAGCTCTGCCTGAGCCGGGGATAGAGTTCGGCAACAGGCTGGAAGGAATAGAGGTCCTCCTCCTCGAGGAGAAAGAGGCCGCTGTTACGCTCCTCATAGTTCTCCTGGAGTTCCCTGAGGGCGTCGATTACATCATCTTCCCCCACTCCTGTCAGCTGGCTTATCCTCTCTTTGCTCAGAGGTGTGTTCTCGATGAAGAGGACAACCTCGACTATCTTTGCGTCTTCACTCAGCTTACTTTCACCAGTCATCGTCATCTCCCAGGTCGACATCGTCCTCTTCGCCGGTGTATTCGACCTTCTCCTCTTCCTTCTCTTCCATCTCCTCTCTCTCCGTTCTCTTCTCCTCGGCCATTTCGTCAAGGTCGAGAGAAGCATCCTTCGTGAGGATGGAGAAGTCGGAAGCGTCGCCCAGGTTCTCCTTCTCGTAGCGGTCGGCTTCCCTGTCGTACTCGTCGGCCTTCTCCGGATCCCAGTCAATCGGTCTCTTCGTTATATATATGAGCCCCCACTGCTTGTCCTGCCTGAAGAGGATTGTGTGATCCTTTGCAGCTTCGAGTATCGAAAGGAATGAACAGATTACATGAAGAGGGTTCGTGTAATCAACTATGAGATCCTCGATTGTTATCTCATCCCTTTCGTCGAGGAGCTCGCTCATGAGAGCTCTCTTCTCCTTCACCGATACACTCTGATAGATGTTGAAGATCTTGCTCGGCGGGGTCTTCGCGAGGATGCTGGAGAACGTACGGCATAAGTCCGCGAGCGTCACTCCCTCGAAGAGCTCCTTGTCCTCGAAGGGAATCGCGAAGAAATTCTCGGGTCTGTCGAAGTAGAGCCTTCCGTCCTTCCCCTCTCCCGTAAGAAGATCCGTGTACTTCTTGTACTTCTGGTAGTCGATGAGTCTGTCGACGAGGTCCTGTCTCGGGTCCTCGTACTCCTCGTCAAGTTCCGTCTCCTGGGGAAGAAGAA
>CAZGNN010000150.1:0-4399 GCA_964527335.1 uncultured Spirochaetaceae bacterium
GGAAGAACTGCGACTACATAGTCTCGATTCCGATGCGGGGCCATATCGACTCCCTGAACGTATCGGTAGCAGCCGGAATCCTGATGTACGAGTTCAGAAGAACACACTGATTCAATATATGAGCCTCCTTAGCGGAGGCTCGATTTCTCACTGGTTGAAGAACCTGTTTCCTATGTCATCCCTGTACCAGAGAGAGGAGAAGTTCTTCTCCTTTATGAGGGTGTAGGCCTGTTCGTTGGCTTCTTCGAACGTTGCGCCTCTGCCCACGACCGTGATGCACCGTCCGCCGTCCGTGAAGTATCTTCCGTCCCTGTCCTTTCTGACAGCTCCGATGAATACGAGGGGCTTATCGGAAGTGTTCATCAGGAACGCGTTCGTTATTCCCTCTATCTCGTTTCCTTTTTCAGGGTCGAGAGGGTAGCCCTTCGATGCAAGTACGACAGCAACTGTCGCTTCGTTGTATGTCTCGAGTCTGAGTGAGCTCAGCCTGTTCTCCTTCATAGCTTCCATTATCTCGATGACATCCGTCTTGATGATGGGGACCATTGCCTGCGTTGCAGGGTCGTTGAGTCTCACATGGTAATCGACGAGGACGGGGCCGTTGTCCGTGATCACGAGAGAGAGCGTGAGTACGCCGTAGTATGCAAATCCTTCCTCCCTCATGCCGTCAAGCGTCGGCTCGATTATCTTGGCCTTTATCTCATCTTTCACATCGTCGTCGAGAGGAATCGGAGCGATTGCTCCCATGCCTCCCGTCGGAGTCCCCTGGGACTTCGAGACGTTCGTGTACTCGTTCGCAAGCGGGAGAAGGAGGTATCCGTTCTTGTCGACGAAAAGTGTTGCCGTCGCATGGAGTCCCTCGACGTGACGCTCGACAAGTATCGGACCCTTCGTGAAGAGAAGCTCGGCGTAGTTGAGAAGCGCTTCCCTGTCCGAAGAGGAGATCATGATGCGCGAGGGGGTTATCGAATTGGACTTTATCGTGTACCTGATTCCCCTGTGCTCATCAAGGAATGAAGACAGAGACTCCCTGTCGGAGAAGACAGCATTCTCCGGAACGGGAATATTGTGCCTCTGTGTGAATGCCCTCGAGAAGGCCCTGTCGTCCTCCATTCTCAGTGCTTCCTTTGTCGCACCGCAGCAGACGACGCCTCTCTCCTGGAGGTATTCCTTGACGCCACTCAGGAGCGGGGCCTCCGTTCCTATGAATACCATATCTATCTTGTTGTCGATTATCGCCCTGTAGACAGCTTTAGGGTCTGACGGGTCGGTATCCGGAAGATTTGTTGCAATATCCTCGGTTCCCGGAGTGCCGGGAGCGACGAAGAGCTCCGAAATAAATGTGCTCTGACTAAGCCACCAGGCTGCGGCATGATCCTTTGCGCCGGAACCCAAAACCAGAATTCTCACTTTTTCACCTCTTTTCGACTATTCTACACTACGCAAAAAGCAAAAATCAAAGAAGAAAATTTCTCTTAACATAGATTCCGTATCAGCCGGCATGAAGAAAATTCATTAATTGACGTTACTATGAAGACGTTCTTTTTCGGAGTAACGTTGTAATTCCTACCGGATAAAGAATTAGGGAAATGTTATTCCTCTAACTGATTTGCAAAATCTCAATCTTGCAGTTGAAAAGGACTCTTTTCTTATTGTATTCTAAAAGAGCGTTTTCTGTTTGATGCATACTCAGATGTGTCGGACAGACGGCTGGGAGTCAGATGGTTTCGGGAAAGTATGCCGGCGATTATCGTCTTGAGAATGTGAAGAACAGGAACGGAAAGACAGTCACAAAAGCCGTATACAGAGGCGAGATCTTCTGCTTTGAAAAGGCCGGCGATGATTTGAAGAGAACGCGGAGGATATTCCTTATCTCGACTGTATGCGAGTGGATTTTCCTCATAGCCTTCCTTCTCATCAACAGCGATAAGGGCAGGGTAATGTACGTTTCCCTTCCTCTTATAGCGGTGGCCTTTCCTCTTCTCGGCCAGAGCGACATTGTCTCTCTTCTGTACAGGAGGAGCGGGGAATATAAAAGACAGGAGAAGGACAGAATAACGGAACGTCTCGTATCCTATGTCTTCATATCCTTGTTTCTTTCCTTCTGTTCCGCTGTGGGACACGTCGTGGCGTGGGTCAGGAAAGGGGAAAGCATCCCTGATGCCGTCGTCCTTGTTCTGACAGTCTTTCTTGTTTTCTCGTTCTGGAACCTTTTCAGGAGAAAAGGGGACCTCAGGATGAAGAGTACGGGATCGACCGCTCTTCCCGAAAAGGAAGAATGAAAAAGTAAAAACGCTTACGTTGTAAGCTTAATATACCTCTAGGGAGGATTAGAAAATGAAAAAAACACTTGCTATTGTTCTTGTTGTTCTCCTTGCTTTAATGTTTACAAGCTGCGGAAAGAGTTCATCTTCTTCTGCAACTACAACTACATCAACAGCATCAACAGCTGCTACAACAACCACAACTACAACAACTACTACAGCCGCTCCGGTTGCTGAAACAGCAACAACAGCCGCAGAGCCTGCAAAGGCAGAAGCAGTTGTCGAGAAGCCGACCACAGCTGTCTTCGCAACAGCTTCCTTCGGTATGAAGTTCTCTCCGTTCTTCGCTGCAACAGCTTATGACCAGGACATCGTCGATGTGACACAGCTTGGTCTTCTCGCTGCTGACCGCGGTGGTGCCATCATCTATGACGGAATCAACGGTGAAACACACACATACAACGGAACAGACTACTTCTATCAGGGCGCAGGTTCTGTCGAAGTCGTTCAGAACGCTGACGGAACAGTCGACTACAAGCTCACAATGAGAGACGACATCTACTTCTCCGACGGTGTCCATGCAACAATCGACGACGTCATCTTCGGCATCTACGTTCTCGCAGACCCGACATATGACGGATCAAGCACAATCTATGCTCAGCCGATCATCGGTATGGAAGAGTACTACAACTCAATGTGCAGTGCTGACGCTCTCATCTTTGCTGCAGGCAAGGACAACACAGACTACTCACTCTGGACAAAGGAAACTCAGGATCAGTTCTGGGCTGACATGGACAAGGCAGGTGAGGCATTCGCTCAGGAAATCGTTGACTATGTTGTCGCTAACTATGCTGCTTCCTATTCAGAGAGCTATCTCGGAGTTTCCGCAGATGCTGTCTATGCTGACAAGGGCCTCCAGGTCAAGCTCGGTATGATGATGTGGGGATACGGTTCATACTGGACAGAAGGCGCTACAGCTGCTGACTACTGGAACGCAATCCTCGACAACTTCGGCGGCGACATCATGAGCGCTACAGAAGTCGAGACAGCAGGTTCCACAATCTTCCAGTGCCTCGCTGCAGTAAGTGACAATGCTTACTCATACGGTATCTCTACAGGCGATGACGTCAAGGCAATCTCCGGTATCGAGAAGACAGGTAAGTACTCAATGACAGTTCATATGTCAGAGTTTGATGCTACATCAATCTACAACATGAGCTTCACAATCGTTCCTCTCCACTACTATGGCGACGAGTCCCTCTACAACGGTGTTGACTCCTTCGGCTTCCCGAAGGGAGATCTCTCCATCGTCAGATCCAAGACAACTCAGCCTCTCGGAGCTGGTCCGTACATCTTCGAAAGCTACAACAACGGTGTTGTCACTCTCAAGGCTAACCCGTACTACTTCCTCGGCGAACCTGAAATCGACACACTGCTCTTCCAGGAATCTTCAGATTCCGACTATGTCCCGGGTATCACAACAGGTACATTCGATATCGCTACACCGTCAATCAGCGACGCTACACTTAACGCTATCAAGGATGCTAACTCCAACGACGAACTCGTAGGTGACACTCTCACAACTTACCTTGTTGACTACCGCGGATACGGTTACATCGGTATCAACGCCAACCTCGTCAACGTCGGCGGCGAACCGGGCAGTGAAGAGAGCAAGAACCTCAGAAAGGGTATCATGACTCTCCTCTCCGTCTACAGAGACACAGTCATCAACTCCTACTACGGCGACAGAGCTTCCGTCATCCAGTATCCTATCTCCAACACATCATGGGCTGCTCCTCAGCCGACAGATGCAGGTTACCAGATTTCTTACTCCAAGGATGTCAACGGCAACGCCATCTACACATCTGACATGAACGACGAGCAGAAGTATGAAGCAGCTCTCCAGGCTGCAATCGGCTTCTTCAAGGCTGCAGGTTACACATGGGATGAGGCTAGTGGCAAGTTCACAGCTGCTCCAGAAGGCGCTAAGATGGTCTACGAAGCACTCATTCCTGGAAGCGGAGAACAGGATCACCCTGCATACGGAATCGCAGTTGGTGCAGCTAACGCTCTTGAATCAATCGGTATCACACTCACAGTCAACGACTGCAACAGCACAACATGGAACAACGCAC
>CAZGNN010000151.1:0-1633 GCA_964527335.1 uncultured Spirochaetaceae bacterium
AGAAACATTTCAAATCACATCAGGCTGTTTTCTTCTTCTTGAAGAGAAGGTCCTTGAGTTTTGAACCGAAGAGTGATGTGAGGATGAGAACGATGAATACCCAGCAGATTACGGTATTGAAGAAGACGGAGACGTTTCCGCCTGACTTCAGCAGAGCCGTTCTGAAGTTCTTCTCGGCCATCGGTCCAAGGATGAGGCCCAAAATAGCCGGAGAAGTGGGTATCTTCACCTTCGTGAAGAAGTATCCGACGATGCCGAAGACCATCATGACGCCGACGTCGAAGAGGTTGTTGTTCATCGCGTACGATCCGATTACACAGAGAACGAAGATCACCGGAGTAAGGATTGCCTTGGGGACCTTGAGTACCTGCGAGAAGAGCTTGAGGCCCGAAATTCCCATCAGGAACATGAGGGTATTAGCCATGAACATGCCGATGAAGATCGAGTAGACAAGCGTCTTGTGGTTGGTGAAGAGCATCGGTCCGGGGTTGAGTCCCTTGACTGTCAGAGCGCCGATCATGATTGCGGTGACTGCGTCGCCGGGAACACCGAGTGTGAGCATAGGAATGAGAGCTCCGCCGGTGACACCGTTGTTGCCGCCCTCTGGTCCGGAGATTGCCTCCGGGCTTCCCTTTCCGAATTCTTCCTTGTGCTTCGACATGGAACGTGCAACGTCATAGCCGACGAATGCGCCGATGTCTGCTCCGGCACCAGGGATAATACCGATGAAAGTACCGACAAGACCGGTAATCGGTGCGATTCTCGCAATCGTCTTCATGTCTTCCTTCGACGGAAGGACCTTTGCAATCTTTACGTCAACCTTCTGGCTCTTGAATATCTCCTCGATTCCCTCGAATGCCTGGCTCATCGCGAAGAGTCCTATCATGACGGGAATGTAGCTTATGCCGCCGAGGAAGTTGATGATCGTCTTTCCGCCGATGTTGCAGAAGCGCATATAACCGGTAACGGAATCGACACCGACAGTTGCGACGAGGACGCCGATACAGCCGCATATAAGACCCTTCTCGATTGACTTTCCGCTGATGTTTCCGATTATGCAGAGTCCGAATACTGCAAGAAGGAAGAACTCGGCAGACGAGAACTTGAGGGCGAGCTTCGCAAGCTGCGGGGAGATGAGAATGAGACATGCAACCGAGACAAGACCGCCGATGTATGACGAAATGGTGACAATACCCAGTGCTCTTCCGCCTTCGCCCTTCATTGCCATTGCATAGCCGTCAATTGCGGTTGCTGCAGAAGCCGGAGTTCCCGGTGTGTGAAGAAGAACAGCTGTGATCGAGCCGCCGTAGATGGCTCCGCAGTAGATTCCGAGGAGCATCAGGATGCCCTGTGTCGTCTCCATGCCGAATGTGAGCGGCAGCAGCAGTGCGACGCCCATCGTAGCCGTGAGGCCCGGAAGTGCGCCGATGCAGATTCCTGCAGCCGTGCCGAGAATCATATTGAGGAGGACATTGAGTGAAAAGACATTACCAAGTGCTTCAACAAAGAAATTCATGTTTTTCCTCCCTTTAGATATAGAACAGGCCGAAGTTCATCGGAACCGAAAGGCCGAGTTTGAAGATGAAATAGACTGCCAGTGTCACGATTACCGCAATAATGAGACAGAGCCAGA
>CAZGNN010000151.1:1733-4388 GCA_964527335.1 uncultured Spirochaetaceae bacterium
GTATAGAGTTCGAGCTCCTTAGCCATCTTTTCCTTGTAAGCTTCGCCGTCCATGATTTCGATTACGTTGTTCGTATTCTTCATGAATGTCTTGAAGGATTCGCTCTGTGCAGCTGTCGAGAAGATTCTGTAAAGTTCGTCGACGATCTCGTCCGGTGTTGATGCCGGTACGGAGATTCCTCTCCATGTTCCGAGGACTACGTCATAACCGCATTCCTTTGCTGTCGGTACATCGGGGATTGACTCGAGTCTGTTGTCGGAGAGTACTGCGAGAACCTTGAGGTCTCCGGACTCTACGAATGCTGATACCTCTGCGTACGATACTGCAGTTGCATCGATGTGGCCGCCGAGAAGGTCCGTGATTGCAGGAGATGCTCCGTCATAGCCGACATGCTTGAAGTTGGCGCCTGTCTCCTTTGCAAGACCTGCTGCTGCGAGATGCCAGATTGCTCCGATACCCGAGTTACCCACGAGAACTTCGTTCTTCTGTGCGTATTCGATGAAATCCTGGAATGTGTTGAATCTCGTGTCGTCTGCCTTTACCGTGATAGCGGAGCATGCCGTGTTGATGAGCATGATGGGCTTGAACATCGTGTATGTCAGACCTGCGTTGTTTCCCATTGCCTCGAGTGTGACAAGCTCGACTGTCGTCATCGTGATGACAGATCCGTCAGCCTTCGAGTTTGCACCCTGAAGCATTCCTGTTGCTCCGCCTGCTCCCGTTACGTTGATGACCGAGAGATTCTTGAACTCGCTCGCTGCTGCATCTGCAAGTCCTCTCATGACCTGGTCTGTTCCGCCGCCTGCCGAATACGGGACGATGCACTGTACGTTCATGTTCTTGAAGTCTACCGGGCCGGATGCCGCTTCACTCGTTCCGTTTGCGAATACGCTGAATGCCATCAGCGCGACAACTGCGATTGCCAAAAGTTTTTTCATTATTCCTCCAATTCAGGCCGCAGCCTGATTTTTCCCTTTTATCTCTGCACCCTTCCCGATGCATTCCCCGCCGCAAGCGCCGCCACTTCCTGCACGCTCACGAGATTGAAGTCGTGTTCGATGCTGTGCTTCAGTGCCGATGCCGCCACTGCGAAGTTGATTGCCTGCTGGTCGTCATAACCCTCGAGAAGACTGTATATGAGTCCCGCGCCGAAGGAATCCCCTCCTCCGACCCTGTCGACTATCCTCAGGTGGTATGTCGGTGCAAACGATGCCTTCCCGTCCGAATAGAGCATTCCAGACCAGTCATTGTCCGATGCTGATATTGATGTCCTCAGTGTTATTGCAACCTTCCTGCATCCGAAGCGCTCCGAGAGCTGCCTTGCAACCGATACATATGCCTTCTCGTCGAGTTTTCCCCTGTTCAGGTCGGTATTCTCCGCCTCGATTCCGAAGACATCCTTCGCGTCCTCCTCGTTTGCGATGCATACATCGACATACGGAAGAAGCTTTCCCATCACCTCTCCTGCCTTCTCGCTCGTCCAGAGCTTCTTCCTGAAGTTCAGGTCGCAGGAAACTGTAAGTCCCTTCTCCTTCGCCTTTCTGCATGCCTCGAGACATATTTCGGGCAGTTTTCCTCCGAGTGCCGGTGTTATTCCCGTCCAGTGGAACCAGTCCGCTCCAGTGAATATTCTGTCCCAGTCGTAATCAGAGCTCTCCGAAAGTGCGACTGCGGAGGCTGCCCTGTCGTAGATGACCTTGCTTGCTCTCTGGCTTGCGCCCTTCTCCACATAGTAGACTCCCAGTCTCTCTCCGCCTCTTACGATGAGCGACGTGTCGACTCCGAAACGCCTTATTTCATTTACCGCACACTGTCCGATTTCATGCTTCGGCACCTTCGTGACAAAGGCCGCGTCAACTCCAAGCTGGCTCAGACCCACTGCTACGTTGCATTCGCCTCCCGCGTATGATACTTCCCACCTGTCGCTCTGTACGAAGCGTCTGTACCCTTCCGGGTTGAGTCTCATCATCACTTCTCCGAATGTTATTACTCTCATCTTGCCTCCTTTACGGCCTTTATGAGGTTTTCCGCCGCTTCGGTCAGAAGGTCGAATCTTCCCTCCGCGATTGTCTTCTGGGAAGCAAGCTTCCCTCCCACTCCGGCTCCGACGCATCCGGCCTTGATGTACTCTCCGACATTTGATGCGTCTATCCCTCCCACTGCCATCAGCTTCACCTGCGGAATGGGGCCTCTCAATGCCTTGATGTATGACGGCGGAATGCATCCTGCAGGGAAAACCTTCACGAAGTCTGCTCCCGCATAGTGCGCCTTCAGTATTTCACTTGCCGTGAATGCTCCCGGAATACTCACGAGCCCCAGTCTCTTCGTTTCCCTGATCACCTCTTCGTTGCAGTCGGGACTTATGATGAACTCCGCTCCAGCATCAGCCGCCCTGTGGACAAGATCAACTGTCGTGACCGTCCCGGCTCCGATATGCATCCTTCCTTCGAATGCGTCACAGAGCGAGCTTATTGCCTTCTCCGTCTTTCCGAAGTCTCCGCTTTTATGGTCGAAGGTGACCTCCATGAATCTTATGCCTCCCTTATACAGGGCTTCTGCCACCTTCAGTATTACTTCACTCTCTATTCCCCTGAGTATGGAGATTACTCCCGCTTCCTCGATTGCACTTATAAGCGTGTCTTCCATGTCTCCTCC
>CAZGNN010000152.1:0-4310 GCA_964527335.1 uncultured Spirochaetaceae bacterium
AGATCTCCCTCTTTGCAGAGGAAGACATTTTCATGTTGGGCGAAACCTGGCGCACGCCTCCTTTGATAATCTCAACTTTGGTGTGCTCCGGATCCCTCCGATAGTCGTTGCGTACTGTCTGGCTTATGTGCTGGGTGTTGCCGTGGTGGTCGATGTAATGGCAGCAGTCGAGCACTTCCCTCACACCGGTGGAATAGCTGTATCCGTCGGGACGGGTTACAATAATCAGATCCCCGTCCTGGGCTGTGACGTAATCCCTCCCGCGGGCGGACGGGACAACCTGCAGCTTCTGCTTCACCTCCCATACGTTGCCACAGGGGCAGTCGCAATAATTCACGGGTCCGACGACTCCGCAGCGGTCCATCATTCTTGACTGGACAATGGGTACGCTCCTGCCACAATCGGGACAGATGTCGTATGCCATGCGATCAGTCCTCGAAAAGGCCGCACATGAAGACCAGATCATTCACGGTCTCCTTGCATGGTTTTACGGAAAGGTCCCTTTCCACGCCCAGTCCGAAGGGATGGAAACGCATCTCCTGAAGCTGTTTCAGGGTGACGTATCCCCATTCCCAGAGCAGTTTTCCGGGGCGGAACTGATCGTAAAGTCCGAGCGTACACAGGCCGAAGAACTCCCAGTCCCCGCGGGGCAACGGCTGTCCTTCCGTGATAAGCCAGGTGGCGGCGGATCCGCCGAAGTATTTCACGATGACTTTTGCCTTCTCCCCCTTGTCCTCCTGGGAATAGATGGGGTGCTTTTTCAGAGCGTCTTCGATCTCTTTTGTCATGAGTTGCATTTTGCTGTCTCCTTTTGGATTTTTAAAGGGTTTTTCGAAATCGTTTTTGTACCAACTGTTAACATTTTCCTTTCCATCAGAACTCCTCGGATGGAACGTTTAAATAGTCACAAGCGGATTGGTAACTAAGAACGGGAGAGTGGTCTCCGGATGAAGACCGCCCCCGAGTCCAGCGGGAGGAAGAGTGGTCTCCGGATGAAGACCGCCACCCCCTGCGATTTTTACTTACCTGCTTTTCGTGATACTCCTTGACCTTGAGTTTGTTGAAATAGGTAGAATCGTCTTTGTTCAGCTTCCTGCCCACTGCACCCGTGATGAAATCGTTGGTCTGCATTTCAAAAAAGAAATTTGACGGAACAACAATGACACTGATCCTGTCACCGGTCGAACCTGATTTGAATATCGATCTTGCCATTGCGTCGGTTATTTCCGATTTTGAATCGATCATAATCAGCATACCCTCGATTGACGGTTGCGGAATCATGGATTTGAGTGCCTTCAACAGATTGATGTGGGCACGTTCATAGCTTTCATCATCGGTTAGGAACTTTTTTGGCAAATAAACGACATAAATCGCATCTATCAGATCCCTAACATCTTCCAGTATCTGAGGAACAAGGTTCCTGTCACTGGTAAAACCGATTTCATATTGAAATCCGAATTTTTCAGTAACATCGGCGAATTTTCTGCGATCCGATGTGGCGGTAGCTACGATTACGTAGTTCGGACCCTGAGTATCAGAATCAAGATTTCCCGTCTCGTCAATTGTAACCAGTATCCCTCTGCTTGGTTTCCGGTGCTTGGATTTTCCTTTCTTACGCTGTCTGTGAGCCTTTTCTTTCTCAGTTTCACAACTGGTGCGGTTCAGTTGCATTTTGCTGTCTCCTTTTGGATTTTTAAAGGGTTTTTCGAAATCGCTTTTGCGTCACGCGCAATCTTTTTCATCTCCGAAACAAGGAAATTCCTCTCGGCTTCGAGTTCTGGATTGTCGGCCAGGCAGATCTCTTTGAGGTGCCTTACATCATAACCTACATACCCGTCGTTGATGTCGTTGCGGATGTCCGTGGCAACGGCTTCGATAACGGCCTCATCGGAATCGTATTCGCAGTATTCTTCGCGTACTTCGTCCGGACGGGCCTCGAAGATCAGGTGTGCATAACGAAGACCCAGATCGGTCGCCGTGTCGGTCAGCGTCTCGCCTTCTTCGAAGCGGGCTTCTTCTTCGCAGAAGTCTTGGGCTTGGCCACGGATTTCTTCTTGACGGGGGCCTTCCTGGATCTGGGACTCTTCGATCTGACGGATGAAGTCTCTCTGCAGTAGTAGCTATCGACAAGATCGCCGTAGTCGATTTCTTCAAGTTCGGCTTCTACGAGTTCCTTCAGAAATCCTTCCAGTCCGGCGTATGTCGATTCGCCCTCGACTATTCCGGAGAAGATGTCTTCCAGTTCCGAAGGATCTTCGCCGCCTTTGCTGAAATATTCCTCTGCCGCCTCGTCGAAATCCTCAGTAAAATAGTGGTTCGTAACCCATGTTTCCCAGTTCGTATATCCCCTGTACATTTCCCTGTGCATTTTTTCACCTTCTTCTGTTTCTGGTTTCGATTTTTAAAGGGTTTTTGAAAATCGTTTCAACAGGTGTACTTTCCGCTGATCAAACCCTCGCCGCAACCGTCTGTGTATCCGAGACGGTAGTTTTCAGGCCCGATCTCCATCAGGAAATCCTTGATCGCATTGAGTTCCCTGCGACCGTCGATGCCGGAGAAAATTTTCCCGCGTTCTCTTATCCAAACGGCGGATACCGCTCCGTAATCGTCACCTGGGACAATCACCGGAATCGCATATGAGAGCGATTTCAGGAAACGCTGGAAATACGAAGCTCCCTCCGGAGAAACGATCACAAACATGGCGGTGCGGTTGTGTTGCGTAGCAAGCCAATTTTCCCATCTGTTGCAAGGCATTTTTTCACTTTCTCCTGTAATAGATTTTAAAAAGGTTTTTAGAAATCGTTTTTGGAGTGGAAAATTCTCTGAGATTACTGACGTAGAGATCTCTCCTGCGTGCAAGGGGATCGTCTGAATCGAAATCGTATTCCATCAGGAAATCGATCAGTGCGTCCGCCTTTCCAGACATAATATCGCTGTAGATCTCCTGAGTGATTCTGATCTGTGCATCAAACTCCGTCTCAGTCGTACCCATATTGTCTCTGAACTCGTATGGGTCCGCGTCGCGCATAAACTCGGCAATACAGGCGGCCACAATAATAGCCAAATCTTCATCCATGTTGCTTTTTGATTTCATTTTCTTCACCTTTTTCTGGTTTTGAAGTATTCCTTTTCGGAAATGACCTCTATGGGGATCCCTGAACGGATCATACGCGGAACGTCGTAATCGTATAGCTGGCACACCTGCCAGAACTATTCTCCTCCGCAGCAGTTCGTCCAGTCCCACAACGTCCAGGGCATTACGGCCGATCTGCAGTCTTTGTCGTCGCACACATTAACTGTGCAGTCCCCGGTATCGATGTACACACGGGGGCGTTCCTGCAATATGATTGCGACAGAGACGTATTCCCCGTACCCGTTTACGCGGTAGATCACACCGAGATTGTCCCTGATGTACGACGGGTCGTCGTTGACATCGTTCGATTTTTCCCAACGGATGCTCCATGCCTCGTAATCGTCGACGAGTTGCCTGACAACCTTCTCCGGATCCGTGCTGTATCTCATTCAGTACCCCACGACATAGATCTTGGCGGCCTCGCCTTTCGATTTCAGATTGCGTTTGTGGGCTTCGGCTTTGGCCTTTGAAGAATAAGAGCCGCGTATCGAACCGGATACCCTGACCTCGTAGGTTATGCCTTTCTTGGCCGAAACGGCGTGCATCTTCGGGGTCTTTTTCGTCGAAGGTTTGGATACAGGTTTCCGAACGGGCTTTTCTTTCGGTTTCTCGGTCGGTTTCTCCTTCGGTGCCGGCCGTGATACAGGCTCACAGTCGGGGTAATCCTGTATGAGATAACGGTATGCAACCTCCTTGGGTCCCACCGTACCGGAGATGATCAGGAACGGCGATTCGATGCGTATATCCTTGACTACTTCGATGAAGGTGTCGCTCATGTAGTTGCGGTCCGTGTGACGGCCCCTTGCGCGCATGCCGACCTTTTCGCCGACATTCAGATAACATTCGAAATCGACATCCTTGTATTCCACGTCCCTGACGCATTTGGCGAACTATTGGTAGTCGACGACCCCGTGCCAGGGATACAGTTTTCCGTCCGCCATGTACGAAAACAGATACATCTTCAGACGGTCCGGGTTCCTGAAAAACCTGATAACTTCCGGGATCGCGGACCTGAGGATCTTTACATCCGCCTTGGGATCCCCGTTGGGCGGGTACGGGGGTTTCATGTAAGGTGTCGCCACGGGCATCGGTGTCGGTCTCTGCTTCTTCTGTGTTCCGTACTCGTCTATCCTGGGCTGTCCTTTCGGTATGGGTTTAGCTTTGAAACTGTCAGAAT
>CAZGNN010000153.1:0-4270 GCA_964527335.1 uncultured Spirochaetaceae bacterium
CGATTGTGTCAAAGCATGCATCGACAGCGAATGCGACCTTCCTTATCTCACGGTCGGTGCAGCCGATCTGCACACCGTTGAGGGAAATATCCTTAAAGGACGGAATCGAGAGCAGAGATGACATCTCGTCCGCGTATTCATAAATTTTCATGGAAAAGATTATAAGGATTAAAGAAGATATCGTCCACAGAAAGAAAAAGCGCCGGTCACGCCTTTCTCTACTTCTTCGTTCCCGGTCCTCTTCCGACCTTCACGATTTTTCCGCTCTTCACAAGCCGTGTGAGTTCCGCTTCTGTTGTCGATACGCTGACAGAGGGAAGAAGCAGCATTATCTCCTTCTTCAGAATCTCATTTCTCCTGTCGTTTACGGTTTTCTCCCCAGAGCCGTTTTTTGCTGTAACTTTTCATATTCCAAACACCTGTCTATCTGCACATTTCATAGCCTTTTCTGTGCAGATGGCAATATAATCAGCTCACTTTTGTGCAGATATTCCTTTCGTCCCACATTCTGCCCCTTCCCCTCTCCATTTGACTATATTCCCCCTCTCAATTACATTATGCGCGTGTTAGAAGAAATAAAGAAAAAGGACATAGTCCTCGACTACGACAGATATGACTTCTCTTCTGTGAAAAGCGGTGACAGGATAATCGGGCAGGACAAGGCGATGGGACTTTTACGCCTCGGGCTCTCCGTCGAGAGACCGGGATACAACATCTTCCTCTCCGGAGACGAAGGATCGGGCAGGCTCACAGCCCTCAAGCAGGAGATAGCCCTGATCGAGAAGGACCTCTCGTCCCTCAGGGACTGCGCCTACCTTCATAACGAGAATCATCCGAACCGTCCGCTTGCCGTCCTCTTCGAACGGGGAAAAGCAAGGGAATTCCAGAAGGACCTCTGGGACCTGAAGGAAAACAGGACCACAAGGGAAGAGCTCACGGAGAAGTGGAAGAGAAATGCAAAGATAGTGAAGTTCCTCTCCACTCTTCCTTCTGTCGAAGACAATCCCTCGGCCTATGAGATAAACATCGTACTTGACCGCTCTCAGTACTACCGCCGTCCGCTCGTAATCGAGACGCATCCCTCGAAGACATCGCTCTTCGGCTTCGTCGAGAAGGACGAGACGGCAGCGCACCTTGCCGTGAGATGCGGCAGCTACCAGGAAGCATCCGGAGGATTCCTGGTACTCAACGCAAGCGAAATAGTCGACAGCGAGGAACTCTGGCCGACACTCAAGCGCTACCTCGACATGACGATGAGGGCGCTCTCGAGCACAGCCGTGCAGGGCGAGATGATGTCCTCGATACGTCCCTCCCCCATCGCAATGCTCACGAAGGTCATACTCATGGGCCCCGAGGAGCTCTACGACAAGCTCATCGACAGCGACGAGACCTTCTTCCGCTATTTCAAGGTATCTCCCGAATTCGATTTCTCGATGCCGGCAAGCGAGAAGAACATCAACGGCACGGTAAGCTACCTGAAGAAGGCGGGAGAGACGATGATGGGGCAGGATGACTCTGCCTACCGCGAAATACTCCGCTACTCCTCCTTCATGGCGGAGGACAGGACAAGGCTGACGACACAGCTCTCCATTCTCGGAGACCTTCTCGAGGAAGCGGAACTAGACGCCGTGACAAAGGGCGAGAAGACAATAAAGGGATCAAACGTACGTTCGGCCCTCGAGAAGAGGGACTACTACTCCTCGATAGCCGAGGAGCACATAAACAGTGAAATCAAGGACGGCACGATGCTGATGTCCCTCAAGGGAGAGAAGATCGGTGTCGTCAACGGGCTTGCCGTCATGGACAGAGCCCTCACATCATTCGGTACCCCCTGCGTCATCTCGGCAACGGTGGCACCGGGAACGGAGGGAATCGTCAACATAGAGCACGAAGCGGGACTGAGCGGCAACATCCACGACAAGGGCCTCCTTATCCTCGAAGGCTACCTGAGGCACATGTATGCCCAGGACTTTCCCCTCTCGCTCTATGCGGGAATCTGCTTCGAGCAGAGTTACGGCTCCGTCGACGGAGACAGTGCATCCTCGGCAGAGCTCTACGCTCTCCTTTCCGCCATCGGACGCTTCCCGGTGAGACAGGATGTGGCTGTCACGGGATCCGTGAACCAGATGGGAGAACTGCAGCCTGTCGGGGGTATAAACGAGAAGATACAGGGGTTCTTCAATGCCTGCGAGACATGCTCGCTTACAGGAACACAGGGGGTTATAATCCCCTGTCAGAACAGGACGTCGCTCATCCTTCCCTACCGCATCGAGAAGGCAATAGAGAAAGGCCAGTTCCACATCTGGACCATATCATCCATAGACGAGGGACTGGAACTGCTTTCGGGCCTGAAGATGGGAGAGAGGGACAGAAGAGGCAATTACCCGCAGGGAACAATCAACAGATACATCGAAGAGGAACTAAGAGACCTCTGCAGGGCAAGCCAGTCATTCAAATAGAGAGATGAGACCCGGTCACCCGGGTCTCTCTTCTTATACAAGTCCTACGATTATGATTGCTATGATGATCAGCGGCAGGATGTAGCTGAGATAGAACTTCAAAACCTTGTTTGTCCTGCTGTACTTCAGGCCCTCTCCCTCATTGGCTTCATCTGCAAAGCTCTCATAGCCCCAGCCTGACTTCCATGTACAGAAGAGACAGATTACAAGGCTTCCGATCGGGAGAAGAAGGTTACTTACAAGGAAGTCCTCGCTGTCGAGAAGTCCCTTGCCCCAGCAGGAAGTCATGAACGAGGCAACACCGGAGAAGAGGTTATACTCGAATGCGACAGGAAGCGAAAGAAGAGTGAGGCCGATTGCATTGACGATGATGCTCTTCTTTCTTGACCACCCGAATGTATCCATGAAGGACGCGATGATGTTCTCCATTACCGCGAGGACCGTGCTGAGTGCTGCGAATGACATGAAGATGAAGAAGAGGGTTCCCCATACCCTTCCGCCTGCCATGTTCTTGAAGACCTCGGGAAGTGTCATGAAGATGAGGGAAGCTCCCGCATCGGGTGTGACGCCGTAGCTGAAGCATGCAGGGAATATGATGAGTCCCGAGCAGAATGCGACGAATGTGTCGAGTGCGCATATGCGGCTCGCCTCGCTGAGGAGAGTATGATCCTTGCTCATGTAGGTACCGAAGATCTCCATTGCACAGATTCCGAGAGAGAGTGTGAAGAACGCCTGGTTCATTGCGGCGACGATGATGTTCATGAGGCCGTGTTCTTTAATGGCGTCAAGGGACGGAACGAGGTAGAAGTAGAGGCCCTCTCCCGCTCCTGAGAGCGTGAAGGAATGGATTACAAGAATCACGATGAGAGCAAGAAGACCAAGCATCATCACCTTCGAGACCTTCTCGACACCGTTCTGGAGGCCCTTTGCACATACAACGATTCCGATGGCGACAGCAAGAAGCATGAAGATGAGGCTTTCGGAAGTCGACGAGAGCATGCCGGAGAATACGGCTGACACATCAGCGTCGGCTGTGAACGTTCCCGTGGCGAATTTCCAGGCATAGTCCATCATCCAGCCCGTGACGGAATGGTAGTACATCAGGAGAAGATAGCAGCCTGCTATCGAGAAATAACCTTCGAGATGCCACTTCTGTCCCTTCTTCTCGAGAGCCCTGAAGCCGTTGACCGTGCTCTGTCTGCTTGCTCTTCCGATTCCGATTTCCATCGTAAGGACGGGTATTCCCATGATTACAAGGAATATGAGGTAGATGAGAACGAAGATGCCGCCGCCGTACTGACCCACCAGCCAGGGGAACTTCCATACGTTCCCGATTCCGATTGCACAACCTGCACTTACAAGCAGGAAGCCGAGTCTGCTCTTGAAACTCTCTCTGTTATCCATAATTATAAAACCTCGTTGTGTGACCAGTACTGAAGAAGTATGGCCACTGCTGATGCTACATTAATTGAGCCTTTTACGCCATACTGTCTGATGGAAACCCGTCCGAGAGACTTCCCGGCCTTCTCCAGGGAGCGCGGCGATACGCCCTCCTCCTCACTTCCTATGATGCATATTCCCCTTTTGGGAAATTCAAACTCCGTTATGTCCCTGCCTCCCGTCTCGAGTGCGAAGAGAGGCATATCGGGAATGTCCTCTATTTCCTTCCAGTCCCACTTCACGCCGTCGACAGTTCCACGGCTGGTGCGTTTCGCCCTCTCGTGAAGAGGAGAAGCCGAGCCAGGGGAAAGGAAGATCTCCTCAACGCCGAATGCCTCGGATGAACGGAAAATCGAGCCGACGTTGTACGG
>CAZGNN010000154.1:0-4260 GCA_964527335.1 uncultured Spirochaetaceae bacterium
TGTCGAGAAGTTCGCTCTTTCCTGTGATGACGTTGTAAGCATGCTCAGCAAGACCAGCGGAAACTGTGTAGCCGTATGAGTAAGCCCATGTTCCGAATCTTCCTGCACCGCCGTTTTCAACGATTGCAGCTTCAACCTTAGCAAGGATTGCCGGGAAGTCACCTGCCTCTGCTGTGAGGTCAAGTCCGAGTGCTCCAGGATATCCCATGAGAGGTGACGGAAGGTCAGCTTCGATGAAGTAGCCGCCGTATGTGAGGAGCTGCTTGAGAAGAGGTTCTGTATGAGCATCGTTCGTGCAGAAGAATGCAGCATTCTTTCCGTACTTCTCGATCCACTCGGGAACCTTCTCGAGGATGTAAGCCTGAGCACCGGCAACACCAACGTCTGTTGTCGGGTCCGGAGCTGTCTCGAGGACGAACTTCATGCCGAACTGTTCACATGTCTTCTTCATGATTGCAACACGGCGGGACATTGTCTCGTAAGCCATGTGGCGCGGGAAGGAGATGTGTACGAATGTGTCGCATCCGAGTTCGTGAGCTGTTCTGATGATGAGGTAGCCTCTGGAGACGAAGTCGTTGTTTGCAACGAGGTCAGCAGCTTCACCGATGATAGGAAGATCTTCGTGAGCCTCACCTGCAAGGCAGAGGATGTCAGGTCTCTTTTCCTTGATCTGCTTGAAAGCTTCAGCTGTTCCCGGAACTGCCTGGTTGACGATGATTGCCTTCATGAGAGGATCGTCAGCGAGGTTGACAATTGTCTGGATTGTCGTCTCGAGCTCTTCTGTGAAGTTGTCAGGGTAGATTGCAAGCTTGACCATATCTTCACCGTACTTAGCCTGGAAAGCTTCAGCACCGCGGCGGTCATCCTCGCTCTGTGAAACAGAACCTGTGACGATACCGATATGGAAGTTCTCTGTAGCTGCGGAAGAAGTTGTAGCAGCAGATGTTGAGGAGGAAGCAGCCTCCTGTGCACCTGAAGCGAAAACTGAGAAAACAAGGCTTAAAACAATGAGTAAAGCGATGGTTTTTTTCATAATGTCTCTCCTACATTTTTAAATTGTAGATGATTATTACACGCAAAAAACCAAAAAATAAATACTTTTTGAATAATAATGCAGATTTTTGCATAAATTACCTTAAAAATGTTATTATGATAACACTATTAATAGTAACATCGCTTTCATATCGGGTAATGAGATATGAAATTAAAGGTAAAAAAAACAGCCGCCTCCGATCAAGAAGACGGCATCTATCATTCCATGTCCCTGCTGTGGGCGTCGAATGTGGCTGTGAGAGGCACAAGACCATGGTCTCCGAGATAGAACTGGAGAGCCGCAGGGCCCCTCAGAAGGTCGTAGTTCTCTGCCTTCGGGGGATTCTTCCCGCTCTCGCACCACTGCTTGAAGTCTGCAGTGATGAACTCCTCGAGTCCCTTCTTGTACTTTACGGCGATAGCGTCTGCCGAAGCATAGTGGTCGTCGCCGAGGTCAGACATTATGATGGCCATGTTCTCTGCCTTGAACTTGACACGGCACGTGAAGTTGGAGACAACCTTCTTCTCCCCGTCCCTGCTTGTCCACACGGCCCCGCCGCAGAACTCGGTATCCCAGGTCTTGAAGCAGAAGACTTCGCAGCCGCCCCACTCGCGCTTGTCGGCATCCTTTAGAAAGTATTCTTCCCATACAGAGGAGAAGATTACATCGAGGAAGTGCAGCATGGCCTTCGTGAGCGACAGGCTCTCGATTTCAGTCCTGACTGCGCTTATGGACTCCTTCTTCTTCTCACCCACTCCCGACATTATCGCATAGACGAAGGCATTCGAAATCTTCTTCTCCATATCACTCGACTGGGGAAGAGCTTCCTTCAGGATAACAGGATTCTTGTAGAGATAATCGAATCCGTTCTTGTCTATTATGTCGGTCACGATGTCTGCGATGTTCTCGCATACCTTCGAGCAGTCGCTCATCTCCTTGACGGAGAGCCCGAGATCTCTCTGGTTTTCCATGAGAGCCTTCAGCATTGCCGCAGCTTTTCTGTATTTTGTCAGATAGTCGTCCATTCATCCCTCCAAGACAGGCTTTTCTGACTTTAACATAATTTGAAAAGAAAACGGGAGCAAGAAGATGTAATTATCGTCCTTTTTGAGGGCGGAATCTTCATAATCCCCGCTTTCTGTCATCATCAGCGATAGCCTCAGCCGAGCTGTAGACTCCGAACGAGCGGCAGTAGCGGATGGGAAGTCCGAGGTTCTTCGCCATGTCTATGACCTTATAGAATGTCGGATGAGACAGACTGAACTTCGTCTGGAACCAGAGCACATCCGTGTGCTTCAGTGCATCCCTGTCGGGGATTCTGTCTCCGTAGAACTTCACAGATGGAAGAAGAGCCTTCATTCTGGCTATCCAGTCGGAGTGGCCGCCGACGACGGCGATACTGCACTTCGTCTCATAGGGCCACTCAGTTCTGTGGCTGTCTTCGTCAGGAGTTTCCTCTTTCTCGCTCTCTGAAGCGAATATTAGCTCCCTGAGGGAGTTCAGCTCCTCCTTCTCGTTCTCATGTTCCACCTTTATATGGGCTATCTCGCCCTTCTTTCTCTCGAGTTCACGCTGAAGGACACCGTTTTCCTCCTCGAGGAGTGACATGCTCTCCTTCAGGGCATTCAGCTCGTTCAGCAATCTTTCATCGGGGCTTTTCTCTTCCTTTCCGCTTTTCCTTTCAGAAGTATCCTTCTCCCTGAGTTTTTCACTGAGCTCTGCATTCTCCTTCTTCGAGGCCCTCAGCTGATTCATGATTTTGACGTATTCTTCCAGGATGGTGCTCTCCCGTTCCACGGAATGGGTTCCGTGGTATGAGGCAACGTAGCTCCGCTCGAGAAACGATGTCATTTCCTCCCCGAAGACGGGAAGAAGCTTATCGCGGTCGGGAAGAGTGACGGAATAACGCGGAGGAATGGCCTCCGTCTTGATGTATATGTACTTTGCCGGACTTATTGTCGGAGTGAACGTATCGTCAAGGCCGACAAGAGAGGGATTCATCACGTCTTTGTAGAAGTTTTCACATACACAATACTTTTCTTCCCTGTTATCCATTCTGTACTCATCTTCTTCATCGCTCCATTCGCATTCTGCCCAGGGAAGAAGTTCCGTGGCAAAGCCGAGTGTCGCAGTTGAAGATGAAAGCAGCCAGGCATAATCATCTCCCTTTTCAAGGAGGAAGAAGTAGCCCGCTATGACCTTGTACGGATCTGGCACGGTCACATCTGCAAACGACCTCGTCTCCCTGTGAACGAGACGGGGTTCGGAGAACGATCCGTAGGCGTAGGTATCATTGAAATTGACCTTCTGGAAATCGAAGGATGATTCCTTTTCCTCGAGCTCCCTGTCCTTGTCGATAAGGGCAAGGGTCTCCTCAGGCGGTATTTCCGGTATTCTCCTGGAGGCTTCCTCAATCTGGAATTCAAGATACTCCCTCTGAGCCTTCAGCTTCGCTTCCTGTTTCTCTAACTGTTTCTCTGAAGCAAGATAGCAGTCAATCAGTTCAAAGAAGAGCTTCTTGTAGGCCTCGATGGCGTCTTCCTTGTCGCGTTCGGAGACGAGTGCCATCATATCATCAAAATGCTTTCTGACAGAAAAATCCTTATTATAGTCTCCCGTCTTCTCAAGGGAAGTCGTCCAGCCGTCACAGATGAAGCTGTAGCCCCCGTTTCTCCGTTTCTCGTTCCTGTAATTGACGTAGTCTATATTCCTGAAGCAGATGAGCTCCGCAATGTCATCCGCGATATTCTGATGATAGAGAGGATGGAATGCGGCGAGCAGACGGTTTTCCAGGAAGGCATCACTGGAATCATCATCCGCCAGGTCTTCAATCCGGCATTCCTTCAGAATCCTTTTGAGTTTTTCCATTCCATTACGGTCTTCGCCGAAATAGATTGAATCAAGGATGAAATATATAATGGCATAGAGAAAATGCTCGCTTCTGTCGATTGTATCAGGGCTGTAATCACTGAGAACCGAGAAATTGGCGCTTACCTCATTCCAGTCCTTTCCGGGATATTTTTCACCGAAGCGTTCCTCGAGAATCGGAGCAAAGTATTCCGCCGCCCTTATCTTGCGCTCCGTACAGTCACGCGTGAAGATTTCGCCGCGGCTCTGACTGTACTTTTCGTCTGTCATCTCCCGAGTTCTTCTTCTGATAATCTCCTCTATCTTCTTTCTGTCTGCCTTTTCCATAATCACCAGCCACTGTCCGTATCCCCGGAAAA
>CAZGNN010000155.1:0-4233 GCA_964527335.1 uncultured Spirochaetaceae bacterium
TCATCGGCACACATCACCGATGGATAAGACGCAAGAACCGCATTTCTGACAGCGGGGGACGAAAGCACGCTCACCTTCCCCGCTCCCGCGTGGAATGCACTCAATGCCGACATTACAGCAGCCCCGGGATAGCGGTCGCTTCCCGCAGCTATGCACACATGTCCTCGTGTATTCTTGTAATCTGCAAGACCGAAAAAAGGAGGATTGTAGTCATCGTCAGAGAGAAGGAATGTTCTGCCGTCACCTGCAATTCCGGAAGAAGGAAATCCCGGATTGAAGAGAGTTATTCTGCCGCAGAATGCCCTGTTATGGGGAAGATACATCTCCTCTTTCTGACACATGAATGTAATCGTGTAATCAGCCCTTATGAGGAATGCCGACGGGCAGTCGAGAGATATAACAGTTGCACGGGATGAGTTTATCTTATCTACAAGAGCCTGTGTTCTTTCATCAAGCGGCAGACGGCACTTCACACCGAAGAGACCGTCGACTATGACATCACTTTCAACGACATCGGAAACAAAGAGTGACTCGTCGAGCGCCCTGCGCCGCTCTTCATTCTCTTCGTTGCCGCTGTCGAAATGACAGTAGACGGCAACAGACGAGGCAACAGGAAGAACAAGCGGCAGAAGAGCGAGAGCATCGCTTCCGTTGTTGCCCTTACCCGCGACGAAGAGAACCCTCTTTCCTCTGAATATTTCCTTATAGCACTCATAGGCCCCGAGTGCCGCATTCGACACGAGCGCATGCTCATCCAGACGGCAGGAAGCAATGAGGGCCTTATCAAGAGTGGAAGCCTCGGAGAGGGTAAGGAGAGGTAACATGGAAGAAGTTTAAACCTTCATTGTGGTTTTGTCTTGAAAAATTCCCGTTCTTAGGCTAAATTCCAGCTGTCTAGGGGTGGCGTAATGCCTGAGAGATACCCTCGAACCTGATCCGGACAATGCCGGCGTAGGGAACGACAGCCTATTTCTTTTATTATTCAACCCGTCAGACAGAAAATCATTCAGGAGGCTTTCAGCAATGAAAAAGCTTATTTCTGTCGCACTTGCACTCTTATGTGTGCTCTCCCTTTTCAGTCAGGCTGTGAAAGAGGAGGAAAACGAGAATGTGAGAACACTCACACTCTATGCCTATGACACCTTCTGCGGTGAATGGGGAAGCGAAGGAACCGTTATTCCCGCATTCGAGGAGAAGACCGGCATAAAGGTTAACGTCGTATCATGCGGAACGACATCGGAGATGATCAACAAGCTTCTCATGGAGGGAGAGAATACTCCCTGTGATGTAATACTCGGGGTATCTGACGACGAGGCGGAGAGAGTCTACTCCATGCTCTCTTCCTTCGACACTCCCCTTCTCGACGGAATCGACGACAGGCTGAAGTTCGACAGTGAAAAGAGGCTTCTCCCCTTCGACTGGGGAACATTCGCCTTCGTCTTCGACACGGAGAGCGGCCTCGAGGAGCCCACGTCACTCTGGGACCTCACGAAGGACGAATATAAGGGAAAGGTGATTCTCATCGACCCGAGAACAAGCGTCGTGGGACTTGGGCTCCTTCTCTGGACTTACAACGCCCTCGGAGACGAATACCTTGATTGGTGGGAGAAGATGGAGGAGAACGCGCTTGTAATCGCATCGGGCTGGTCGTCAGCCTACGGTCTCTTCACAGAGGGTGAAGCCCCGATAGTCATCAGCTACACGACAAGCCCTGTATACCATGTGATGAACGAGAACACGACACGCTACAAGGCACTTCTCTTCAAAGAAGGACACGAAGCCACAATCGAGGGAATCGGAATCGTGAAGACGACAGAGCACAGGGCGGAAGCCGAAGAATTCATCTCCTTCATTCTCTCGGATGCGCAGGAGACACTCGCAGTCACGAACTCTATGTACCCGGCGGTATCGTCAACGGAATTACCCGATGCGTACAGCTATGCCCCGGTACCGGAAAAGTTCTACGCTTCCGGCGTCCTCGACACATCATCTCTTCTTGCATCCTGGTCCGCTTTGATAGCAAAATAAAACATATATGGTACGGAAAAACAGATTCTATCTTTTACTCTCTCTGCCACCGCTTATGGTGACACTCTTAATATTTGTTTTTCCGCTTGTACTTGTAACTCTTAAAATCGGCGGAGGAACGGAAACACTACTCGAGACTCTGAAGAGCCCCTACACCTGGTCGCTCTTCTCGTTCACCTTCCTCCAGGCCGCACTCTCTGCCGTGATATCGGTTTTCCTGGCAATTCCGTTTGCGTCGTTCTTCTCGAAGTACAGATTCCCCGGACGGCGCCTGACACTGGCGCTTGCCGACACGGCATTCGTTCTGCCGTCAATAATCGTGGTACTCGGCTTCGTAATCTGGTACGGAAACAGCGGACTCTTGAATACCCTGCTTTCAGAGCTGACGGACGGGAGGGTACAGCTCAGCGTACTCTATTCCTACAGAGCCGTCATACTTGCACACGTCTATCTTAACTTCCCGCTCTCGTTCTCCCTCCTCACTGCCGGTATGATAGCAGCAGGAGACAGGGAGGAGACGGCAGCCTCCTTCCTCGGCGCTTCTCCCTTCCGCATATTCTTCACGGTGACCCTCCCGAAGATAAAGGGGACAGTATACCAGACACTTCTTCTTGTGTTCCTTTTCTGTTTCCCGTCATTCCTTATCGTGATGACACTCGGAGGAAGTCCGAAGTACTACACGGTCGAAGCCGAGATATACCGCAGGGCATATATGGACGGAGACCTCTCCTCCTCGTCATCCCTTGCACTTGTATCTTTCCTGATCATGACCGTAATACTCCTTCTTACCGGAATCGGGAGAAAGGAGAAGAAGATACAGAAGACACACCGTACCCTCAAGAAGGCAAAGGGCGGAAAGAAGGCACTTGCCTTCCTCCTGGAGTTTCTTGTCGCCATCTTCATGCTTCCCCCGCTTCTCTCGATAGTCTACAGGGCATTCTTCACAAAGGACGGGGAATTCACACTCAAGGCCTGGGAGAAACTCTTCGAGAGGGGTGACACGACAGCCCTCAATGCAGTCATCGTATCTGTACTCATAGCGTTATTCTCTTCACTCATAGCCACAGCGATGGCGACAGCCCTCGCCGTATCATCAGTGAGAAGGAAGAGGAAGTTCACGACGCTTCTGTCGTCCCTTCCGCTCGCAATAGGCTCCGTTACACTCGGCCTCGGGTTCTCGTATCTCTCGTCCCTCTTCTACTCGGGAGGAAGGATATTATCCGTTATCCTCACGCTCCTAGCCCATATCACCGTCGTTCTCCCCTTTGCGATAAGATCAATCCTTCCGGGAGCCGGGAAGCTCAGCGAGAGACTTCTCTATTCCTCGCTCTCCCTTTCACCCTCTTACTGGAGAAACTACCGTAAGGTTGATGTCCCTCTCCTCAGGAGCTACAGACGGAAGGCCTTCGGCTTCTCGTTTGCCCTGTCGCTGGGAGAGACAAACGCAACGATGGCACTGGGAATCGGGAACATCACGACACTTCCCATCCTTATTTACAAGAAGATTCAGCACTATGACTACCAGGGAGCATCGGCACTGTGCCTCATACTCCTAATCATAAGTCTCATCATATTCGCATTCAGTGAAAGAGGAGGAGAGAGAAGTGTCATATCTTGAAGCGAAGGACATAAGAAAGGAATATAAGGAATTCACACTCGAGTGTTCGCTCTCTGTCGAGAAGGGAGAGCTTGTCTGCCTCCTCGGTCCCTCGGGGAGCGGCAAGTCAACGCTGCTCTCCCTCCTCAGCGGAGTGGAGACGCCCTCGAGCGGCTCCGTCTTCCTCAACGGGGAAGATATAACATCCCTTCCCGTCGGGAAGAGAGGGATAGGCTTTGTCTTCCAGGACTATGCACTCTTCAACTCCATGAATACGGAGAAGAACATCCAGTACGGGATGAAGACGAAGAAGAGAGACGAGAGAAAGGAGCTGACGAAGAGACTGCTCGAAAGCGTCGGCCTCGAAGGCTACGGAAAGAGGAAGGTCGAGACCCTCAGCGGCGGGGAAGCACAGAGAGTGGCGCTCGTGAGAGCACTTGCGGCAGAGCCGCAGATACTCTTTCTCGACGAACCTCTCTCATCCCTTGACGCACCGCTGAGAAAGAAGCTCAGAGGTACGATACGCTCGCTCCACGACAGACTCGGAACGACGATGCTCTACGTCACACATGACAGGGAGGAGGCATTCGCAATCGCCGACAGGATAA
>CAZGNN010000156.1:0-4226 GCA_964527335.1 uncultured Spirochaetaceae bacterium
CGATGATCAAGACTCTCGTGGACTTTATGCACGAGCACGAGATTAACTTCGGGCTCCTGGCATCTACCGGACGAGCCGCGAAGATCTTGGGAGATATCACAGGCACTCAAGCAAAGACTATCCATAGTGAGATCTACAGTTTCGGCGGTTTCAATTGTGACACGGACAAGATTGCAGAGGAAAAGGTACTCCCTCCGGGGACTCAGCTGAGCATAATGTTCAGTCTAAAGCAGTCTTCGGATTCCGCGGATGTGTACATAATCGACGAAGCGTCAATGATTTCTGATGTGGAGGACAAGTCTGCTGTGCAGTCCAGTTTTGGGACGGGAAAACTGCTTTCCGACCTTATGCAATTCAGTTCCGGCTCGAGATTTATCTTCGTAGGAGACCCTTGCCAGTTGCCACCGGTAAGCGGCGAGACATCTCCCGCATTGGCTGTGCCATACTTCAAAAAACATTTTGACATAAACGCCTGCGAGACCACGCTGACTGAAGTGATGCGTCAGTCTGACGATAGCGGCTTGTTAGAAGCGGCGACTCAGATTCGACAGCTCTGGGAAAGCGCACCGGAGGACGAAAACTGCTACCCGGTAAACAAATGGGGAAGGATGCCTTTGCGGGGACATCGCGACCTTGTGCTTCTGGACACCATAGAAAGCCTTGCGAGCAGATACCTAAAAGATATCAGGAATGGCAACTATTCCGAAGCGGCATTCATTTGCAAGAGCAATTCGGGTTGCTACAAATTCAGTCTCCAGTTCCGCGAGGCTCTCGGGTTCAGAGGCCGTCTCCAGACAGGCGAACTGCTTCTCGTAATGCAGAATAACCTCATTTCGGGCCTTCGTAACGGCGACCTTGTCGTGGTGGAGAGTATTTCCTCGGCATCCGAGGAGCGCGCCGGCCTGACATTCAGAAAGATAAAGGTGCGTGAACTCAATTCGGGGCAGAGCTTCGAGCAGTTTATGATTGATGACATCCTGTATCAGAGTCAGACAAACCTCGATTCGCTTCAGCAGAGCCAGTTGTTTGCCGACTTCATAATAAGAATGAGCAAGATAGGAATTTCCAGGAAGCACCCTGCATTCGTGGATATGATGAGGAGTGACGCATACCTGAATGCCCTGCGCCTCTCCTTTGGTTATGCGCTCACCTGTCACAAGGCGCAGGGCGGCGAGTGGAAGAACGTCTACGCGTGCTTCCCGAGGAACATAATGCTGAATCCGACCAAGTCCAAGTACCAGTGGGTGTACACTGCGATGACGCGCGCGCAGCAGAAGTTCTTCGTGGTGGACGACATCTACGTCGACGGCTTCCGCAAGAGGTTTTGATTTTTTTACCGGCTACCGCCAATAGTGATATGGAGTTGATACTTAATACATTCGGCACATCGCTCTCGCGAGACAACGAGGGGTTTATGATTTGCAACCACGACGGATGCCAGCGCATTCCTGTCGCCGGCATCCGTTCAATCCAGATAAGCCGCGGCGCTCAGATTTCCAGTGATGCAGTGCTTCTTGCAATGGAGAATGAAATCGAGGTTCTGTTCATGGACAAGGCGGGAAATCCCATAGGCAGAATCTGGAGCCCGAAATATGGCTCTGTATCTACCATCCGCAAGGGACAGATAAGTTTCACTTTCGGTCACGAAGCTGTCGTCTGGATTAAGGGCGTTATATCCAAAAAGCTTGAGAATCAGCAGGCTATGCTTCTGATGATGAACTCTTCCGGAGATAAGCTGCTTCAAACCCACATTGACAAATCCATCAACAGGCTTGATGACTATCGTCAGAAGATCATCGCTCTGGACGGGGAGATTGTCAATGATATCGCAGCCACTCTTCGTGGCTGGGAGGGAGTGGCTTCGAAGATTTATTTCGACACTGTCAATGTATTTCTCCCCGAACAGTACCGCTTTGAAAAGCGTAGTCAACACCCCGCGATGGATGTAGCCAATGCGATGCTCAACTATGGCTACGGACTTTTGTACGGAAAGATTGAAGGTGCACTGATAAAGGCAGGAATCGATCCTTATGTCGGAGTGATGCACAGAGACGATTACAACCGTCCGGTGCTGGTTTATGATGTCATTGAGGTTTTCCGTGTTTGGGTGGACTACGTGGTATTCTCCCTTCTTTGCCAGAATGTTATCTCTGAAGAACATTATTCGGTGAAGGAAGATGGCTCGTATTGGCTGGAACCGCTCGGACGCCGAATGCTCATCCAGTCGCTCAATGATTATCTCGACGAGGTGGTCGATGACAATGGAAATCCACGCAGCAGACTCACGAAGATTTCCCTTTATGCTCAGAACTTGGCTCAACGGTTTAAAAAATACGCATAATTATGATTTCGGTTGGAACCAGTGTCAGGAACAATACTGAGCCCTTGATGAAGGTGACTCCTGATTATATTTTCAATGCGCTCAGGAATCCCAAGCCTAATTTTGAGTCGCGCATCCGTCAGCTGAGGGTGGTGCGCCAGCTTAACGAGGCGCAATATGCCTCTCTCAAGCAGCAGTTGCCGTATTTTGTCTGTGCCACATTTAATCCGCCGTTCCGGAAGTCCGATAATTTTGCTTACACGCAGTATTTTGTCATAGATATCGACCATATAGGAGCCAAGGGGTTGATTATAGGCGACTTGAAAGCAAAGTTCATCTCAGATCCGAGGACTTTGCTGTGCTTCGTCTCTCCGGGAGAAGACGGACTGAAGGTGATGATGCGTCTGAAGGACAAGTGCTACGATGCCGGGGTGTACTCAGTGTTCTACAAGAGATTCGTAAGTGATTTCAGTACACAGTACAATCTCCAGCAGGTGGTCGATGCAAAGACCAGTGATGTGGCTCGGGCCTGCTTTATGAGTGTCGACCGCCATGCGTATTATAATCCGTCCGCTGAACCTGTCGATATGTCCCGTGTGATCAATCTGATGGATTCGTCTGAACTTCTGCGGCAGAAGAAAGCGGCTGAAAAGGATATTAAGGAATTACCGTCTCAGGATGCTCCCCGCTTGCGCGAGCCTGACGAAGATTCGATGGATAAGGTCAGGCAGCTTCTTAAGATGCGTCAGAAAAAGCAGGCTCCGGTGGCGCAGGATGTGTATGTGCCCGAAATTCTCAACCAGCTGGAGGAGAAGCTCAGAAACTATGTCAACGATGTCGGGTTTACGATATCAGAGATAATCAATATCCAGTATGGAAAGAAAATCCGGGCTGAACTTGGTCTGAAGAAAGCTGAGGTAAATCTGTTTTATGGAAAGAAGGGATTCTCTGTGGTGGTCTCGCCTCGGACCGGGACGGACGAATCTCTCAACTCTCTGCTTGCCGAAACCGTTCAGACGTTTATAAACGAGAGGTAGTATGCCGAGAGCGAAGAAGCCGCCGCTCTCTTTTGTGGAGCAGATGCGGAAACTCATTGAGGCCGGGATTCGGGACAGTCCCCGTTTGGAGATAAAGGATGAGTGCGACAATTTAGGGTCCCTTGAAGATAGAGTCAAGAGTATTCTCGGATTGACCGAGAATGTCAGAAAGAAGAGTGACAGAATGTTGTTTTTTGTGATGTATGACATTGAGAGCAATAAGGTTCGCAGGCTGATAGTCAAGTACCTTATTCGAGAAGGTTGTACACGCATTCAGAAATCCATTTTTCTGGCTGACCGCCCGGTAGAAGTGTATAACAGGATACGTTCCGATCTGGCGGAGGTGCAGGCCGCTTATGACAATGAAGACAGCATCATCATTCTTCCTGTCACCACCGATTATCTCCGGATGATGAAGGTAATAGGAAAGAATGTCGATGTAGACATTATCACTCACAGCAGGAATACGCTGTTCTTCTGAGCCAGCTCCTGCGTGAGCTATTTTTAGCCGTCGTTTTATTTGGCTACCGCCAATGTTGCCCCTCGCCGACGCGCTTGAAGCAGAGAAATTTCTATCGGAAGTTCTTTGACATACTGTATTTTTAAGGGAATTTTCGTAAATTTGTGTCCGCAAAGTCTAATGGTAATGAGAGACGAAAGGTACATTTTTTCTGATAATTCTGGCACGAGACCTCAATTTTATGAGTTCAACTGCTTGTTTGTCAAGAGAATGCAAATTTTGCTCTCAGGACCTATCTTCCACAAGAACAAGGATTAAGACATCACCCTTGAAAAACAGTCTGGCTCCCCTTGAGCCAGACTCAGGACCTATCTTCCACAAGAACAAGGATTAAGACATATAAATATAC
>CAZGNN010000157.1:0-4222 GCA_964527335.1 uncultured Spirochaetaceae bacterium
GCCTATCTGCATTTTCCTGTATATTTCTGCATTTTCCGTGACTGCGGGTGTTGATTTATCCTGGAAACAGGGACTAATATATTAGTACATTACAAAAGGAGCTTGCACTATGAAAATGACATTACGCTGGTTCGGAACCGGCTTTGATTCGGTTACGCTGAAACAGATCAGACAGATTCCCGGTGTCACGGGAGTTATCACCACCCTTTATGATATCCCGGCAGGAGAGGTATGGCCGAGAGAGAGGGTGAAGGCAATAAAGAAGGAAGTCGAGGACAGTGGTCTCAGAATCGAGGGTATCGAGAGTGTGAACGTCTCCGACGCAATCAAAATCGGAAGCGAGAAGAGAGACGAGCATATCGAGAACTACATAAAGAGCCTCGAGGCTCTCGGAGAGGAGGGCATCGACGTTGTCTGCTACAACTTCATGCCTGTCTTCGACTGGACGAGAACGGACCTTGCGAAGATGAGAGCTGACGGCTCGACTGTTCTTGCCTACGACCAGAAGGTCGTCGACACCATCAATCCCCAGACCTTCTTCGATCAGACGACGGAAAACTCCAACGGCTTCGTGATGCCGGGATGGGAGCCCGAGAGACTGAAACAGGTGAAGTCCCTCTTCGAGGCATATAAGGATGTTGACAGCGAAAAGCTTTTCAACAACCTCGTGTATTTCCTCAAGGCTATCGGACCTGTATGCGAGAAGTACGGTATAAAGATGGCAATCCATCCCGACGATCCGGCATGGCCTGTATTCGGACTTCCGCGAATCATCACGGGTGAAGAGTCAATCCAGAAGCTCTTCAGAGCTGTCGACAGACCTTATAACGGTCTTACGTTCTGCATGGGAAGTCTCGGAACCAATCCGAAGAATGACCTTCCCCATATCATCAGAAGCAGTAAGGGCAGAATCCACTTCGCACACGTCAGGAACCTCCATCACTACGCTCCGGGCGTCTTCGAGGAAGCTGCACATCTCTCGTCGGACGGTTCGTTTGACATGTATGAAGCCGTTAAGGCTCTTCACGACATCGGCTTCGACGGTCCTGCACGTCCCGACCACGGCCGCACAATCTGGGGCGAGAAGTGCATGCCGGGCTACGGCCTCTACGACAGGGCACTTGGCGCGGAGTACATCCTCGGTCTCTGGGAAGCAATCGACAAGAGCGAGAAGAGGGGTGTATGAGGGGACTCAAGTGTGATGTCTACACTTCTCTCAGGGAGGACATAACGACGCTCTCCCTTCTTCCGGGAGCCGAGCTCAGCATCGAGGAACTCTGTTCCCGGTACGGGGTGTCACGCTCCCCGGTGAGGGATGCGCTCCTGCGCCTGCAGAGGGACAAGCTCGTGGACATCTTCCCGCAGAAGGGAACGAGAGTCTCGTTCCTCGACGAGAAGACAGTCGAGGAGGAGAGATTCATGCGTAAGTGCATCGAGCTCGGGGTCGTCGAGAAGTGCATGAGGAAGGAGAGAAGCGACAGGGAGTTCAACGCCTTCGTCGTCAAGCTCGAGAGCAATCTCCTCAGTCAGGAAGCTTCCGTTCTCGAAGAGAACTACGGTGACTTCTACAGGACAGATGATGAACTCCATCATCTCTTCTACACCGAGGTGGAACTCGAGAATCTCTGGCTTATAGTCGACGCACACACGGGAAACGACAAGCGCATAAGAATGCTTTCATACAGTGAACAGTCAATAATCGACGGCGTCAGGGCGCAGCACAGGGCCCTCGTTGACGCCATAAGGGAGAAGGACCTCGAGAAGGTCCTCTCCGTCGAGAGAATGCACCTCGAGAAGGTCTCAAGGGAAATAAAGGACTTCGAGGCGCAGTATCCTGCATATTTTGTAAAGAGGTGAAATTAAATGAAATTACTTGAAAAGGAAATCGGGACAATCAGAAAGGACTCCTCCGTCAGAGTCTACAGCTATGACAGGGAGAAAATAGTGAAGAATACAGAGGAGAGACCGGAGTGGATCCACTTCGGAGCGGGAAACATCTTCCGTATCTTCCCGGCGGCACTCTGCCAGCGTCTCATCGAGAAGGGCGCAATGGATACCGGTATCCTGGTGGCAGAAGGCTTCGACTACGAGATAATCGACAATATCTACAGACCGCACGACAATCTCACGCTCGCTGTCACGCTCAAGGCTGACGGCTCTGTGGAGAAGGAGATAATCGGAAGCGTTGCAGAGGCTGTCAAGGTCGACCCGTCGGTCTCCTCCGACTGGAATACCCTTAAAAAGGCATTCACAAATAAAAGCCTCAAGATGGTGTCGTTCACCATCACTGAGAAGGGCTATGCGACAAAGACAAGTTCGGGTGAACTGATGCCCTCCTATAAGGAAGACTTCGCTCATCCGGTGGAGGACGCGAAGATGCTTCTTTCCCGCATCGTCTATCTTCTATCCCTGAGATATAAGAAAGGAAAGTATCCTCTGACATTCGTCAGCATGGACAACTGCTCACATAACGGCGAGAAGCTGAGAGGAGCTCTTCTCCTCATCGCTTCATCCTATGTGGAGAACGGTTCACTCGATAAAGGCTTCCTTGATTACATCTCGGACGAGAAGCAGGTCTCGTTCCCCTGGTCCATGATAGACAAGATTACTCCGCGTCCCGACAGCGGTGTCCTCGAGACACTGAAGAAAGAAGGCTGGGAAGATATGGACCCGATTGTTACATCGAAGCACACATACATCGCTCCGTACGTCAACGCAGAGGAAGCACAGTACCTCGTAATCGAGGACAGCTTCACTAACGGCCGTCCGGCACTCGAGAAGAGCGGCGTATACATGGCAGACCGCGACACGGTCAACAGGACCGAGAGAATGAAGGTCACGACATGTCTCAATCCTCTCCACACATCGCTTGCGCTCTCGGGCTGCATTCTCGGCTATAAGCTGATTAATGAAGAGATGAAGGATGAGGACCTTGTCTCGATGATAAAGCGCCTGGGGTACACGGAAGGTCTTCCCGTCGTCACGAACCCGGGAATAATCGAACCGAAGGCATTCATCGACGAAGTCATCAACGTACGTCTTCCCAATCCCTTCATGCCCGACACTCCGCAGCGTATCGCAACGGATACATCGCAGAAGCTTTCGATCCGCTTCGGTGAGACTGTGAAGAGCTACATCGAGAACAGAATGGATCTTTCGACTCTCAGAGTCGTTCCCCTTGTCTACGCTCTCTTCATCCGCTACTGGATGGGACTCGATGACAGCGGTAACGAGTTCGAGATATCACCCGACCCGATGAAGGACGAGATAAAGCCTCTCGTTTCCTCCCTTACGCTCGGCAGGAAGATTGAAGACAGAAGAAATGTTGACGCTCTTCTCTCCAACGAGAAGATCTTCGGCTACGACGTTACGAAGACTGAGCTCTACGACGCGGTCATCAGAGACCTCGAGGGAATGCTTGAGAAGGGCGGCGTGAGAAAGACAATTCACGAAGTTGTAAGTAAATAAACACAATCATATTATCTTATTGAGGGGTATTATAAGATGAAAACACAGTACGACTGTATTGTGATAGGCTCCGGGGTGGTGGGTTCAGCCATCGCCCGTGAGCTTTCGCGTTACAGACTCAAGACGGCAGTTCTGGAGAAGAACTGGGATGTATGCAACGAGACAAGCGGACGCAACTCCGCTGTCGTTCACGGAGGTTTTGCCAACCCCACGGGGAGCATGAAGGCAAAGTGCTGTGTTGCCGGTAACAGGATGATGCAGCAGCTTTCGGATGAGCTGGGCTTCCCCTTCAGACGCTGCGGCAAGGTACTTGTCGGCAACACGGAAGAAGACAGGAAGCAGCTCGAGAGAACACTCGAACAGGGCAAAGTCAACGGCTCAACGGGACTGAGAATGATCGGGAAGGAAGAACTCCATAAGATTTGTCCCGCTGTCGTCGGAGAGTTCGCACTCCTCAGCGAATCTAGCGGTATCATGGATCCGTTCCTCTATACGATTTCCCTTGCGGAGAACGCGAAGAAGAACGGCACTGACTTCTTCTTCGGCCATAAGGTCACCGGAATCGGAAGAGAAAATGACACCTACGTCGTCAGAACGGAGAACGGCGATGAGTTTGTCGCGCGCTGGGTTGTGAACGCTGCAGGACTTGGGGCAGAGGAGGTTTCCTCGTTCGTGGGCCTCACAGGCTACAGGGTTATCTACTCGAGAAGCAACTACATCATCCTCAACAAGAGAATGGGAAAGCTTCTTCCGC
>CAZGNN010000158.1:0-4173 GCA_964527335.1 uncultured Spirochaetaceae bacterium
TCGCGAAGGAGATCCGGGTGCTGGACAGCCCTGAGTTTGAGGAGTATGTGAAGACTTATATTCAGGAGATTCTGATGAAATAATTTCCGGCTGTCAAACTCTGTCAAAACGCCGCCGTACCTTTCCTAACCTTATAATTTAACACACTATGTCTCAAGTAAGAACCGAAGAATTCGAATGTCCGAAGTGTCATACAAAAGGGCAACATGAAGTTTGGGACTCCGTCAATGTAGATCTTAACCCTGAGCTCAGGGACAAGGTGCTGAGCGGAGAAATCTTCCTGTACCGATGCCCTCATTGTGGTTATGAGTTGATGTTGGTTTATCCTTTGCTGTATCACGACATGAAGCATAAGTTTATGGTTTTCTATGATTTACCTGATTCGGAAACAGGGAAATTCAATGATGTCGAGATTCCGGAGAATCCGTTGGGCTCCACAGACTGTTATACCTTCAGAGCCGTTCATAGCCTTGACAGTCTGACGGAAAAGATTGGTATTCTGGAAATGGGATGGGATGATGTGGCTGTGGAGAGACTGAAATATATGATTTCTCACGTTGACAGACCGGAAATGTTCGCGGACGGATTGGAACTTATGGCTGTGAGTTTCATTCCGGAGGATGATGAACATAAGAATGGACAGATGGTCCTGAGAGTCTTTGACAAAAACTCTGGAAAAGAGGACGGTCTGGCCATCGATATGGAGGTGTATTTTATGAGCAAGTATGCTTGCAAGTTCGATCCGAGAATGACGGTTGAGGACAAATGTCCTTGCATCGATGAAAGGTGGATAGAGTCAAGGCTCAGAAAAGTGTAGAAGTTATGGAAGAGAAACTTGGACTGCACGGCGATTATGCCAATGGAGGCTGGGCACTTGTGGATGGCGAAGGTCGGCCTCTTACTGAGTATAAATATAACTATGTCACAGAATGGGGCGGCGGCTACTTCAAAGTTGAAAAGGGCGCGAAGAAGAATATTCTCCGGCCAGATGGAAGCGAGGTCCTCGATGTTTGGTTCAATGATGTCTATAGGGTTGATGAAGATGGCTTCTTTGTTATTGGCACTACTATCAGGAAGACAGATACCACACCTACTCAATATTTGCGAGGCGTCGCTCACGTGAGCGGGACAATCCTGTTTCCACCGATATTCAAAGAAGTGTACCGGATGAAGGAGATTCGGAGTTTCTATGCCGAATTCAAAGGAAAACCTCTGTTCATTTCAATGACCGGAGGCATATATGATCCACAGAAGTCCCATCTCCCTGATGAGGTCGTCCTGGATATGAAGGACTATAGCGAGAAATTCGTTAATTGGGTGCTGCCAGGCCTTCAGTTCTACTACCGCGATACAGATGCTCCGGTGGATGTGGACCTTGTCTATCACGTCGGGGATGTAATCCGTGCCGGAATCCTGATGGATGTGACTACGAAACTCCTGAAACCAGCACACAGGCTTCGATATATTGTGGCCAGTGCCCACGTAGCGTCATTCTTTGCTGTTGAGGACATCTGCAAGCAGAATCCTGATGTGGCCAAATGGAATCTCTGCACGCTTCATCCGAACAGCTTCTTCAAGATTATGGACATATACCGGGTAGAAAATATCACCCAGATATTCCTTCTGCATATCCCGGAATCTGCCGCCCACTATTTCGGAGACAATAAGATGCTGTTCAATTTCGTCAATCCGGACGGTTCAGAGAACAATCTCGTAGCGATGGCACGGGCCAGTCTCGATGAGAAGATGAGAATGGAGGTTCACCCGAGGTCTCTTGATCCTGTGTTTGTGGACAGAATGAAACTCCCGGTGGGCTTGGATGAGAAGTATCATCCTATCCCGCTGCCTCCGCAGGACTTCAGCTTTGATCCGGAACTTAAGGCACTTTGTGACGTGATTTCCCGCTTGGCTGAGGATGGTGATGTAGAGCCGAATTTTGAATTTCACGACAGATTTCCGTGGAAAGGCATTGACGGTAGAGTCTGTGAAGGATGCATATATGCTCAAGGCATAGTAGGCGATGGTGAAGGTTGTGGAAGGCTCTTCAAGAACAGTTTCAGGGATCGATACATAAAAGGAATATGCGAGTATCGGAAGACTGCTATTGATGAACCGTCTGAGTATGAGGAGAAACTGGCACAAGAACAGGCAGCTGCCAAGCTGAAGGCGGAGAAGATGAAGAATGTCTTCGCTCTGAATTTGGTACGTGATTTCATCCGGGAGCACCTCGGCGGAGACGTGAACAAACTCAAGGATTTCCAGATGTTCAGCCTGATGGATAATGAGAAATATGGCAACCCATATAACTGCAACGATAATAAACTGCTCCGTTCCATTCTTTCCCTTGTATTTGCCGATGTTTGGCCGGAAGTCTCCGTGGATGCTGTGGAGTCATTCAATTTCGAATGCTGTAGAATCAACACCACGCAGAATTTGTTAGGGTCCAACATCTTTGATGAGTACTTCAAGTCCTTGCAGTTGAGAGCTCCTCGAAAAGGTCAGCACGAGGCGGCGCTCTCGGCATACAGAAAGTGCGAGACGATAGGCAATTTCATAATATGGCCGTCAAAGAAAAGCAGCTTCGGACAGGTCCTGAATGGCTACGACGCCAGAGGGTTTATGGACCAGTTTCTGATGCGACTATATGATGTCCTGACGGGCAAGAAGAAAGTGAATCTCGATCTCAAGGCTGCAGTATATAAGAACCGCAATTATATGGATGCCTATAAGGGTGAAGACGGATTCCGGAAATTTGTCCGGGATATGATGCTTGAGGACTATGTCGGGGAAGACCTTATGCCGACTCAAGTATTTGACTTTGTCTGGGCCTCGAAGAAAGGGCTTATGCGCGAGGACTATCTCTCGGCTGTGGACAAGAATTGCGCTCTCTGGGAGAAACTCATAGCCGCAAGAACTGAGCGAATCATCGAGAAGCTGAAACAGGTTCTTGCCGAAAATCAGCCTGATTGAATCCAACTGTCAAAAGTTGACAAATAGCCATCGTACCTTTGTGCAAGTAAAATTCGCAAAGGTATTTTTTATGATTGGAGCTATCATCGGCGATATAGCCGGCAGTAAATATGAGTTCAACAATGTCCGTCGGGAGGGTTTCCCTCTGATGGACGCGGGGTGTGATTTCACTGATGACACTGTATGTACGGTGGCCGTAGCAGATGCCATCCTGCACGGAAAGGATTACGCTGCTGCCCTGCAGGAGTGGTGCAGGAGGTATCCTCATCCTATGGGAGCCTACGGCGGGAATTTCAGCCGCTGGATATGGAGTGAGAATCCCGAGCCTTACGGAAGTTTCGGTAATGGCTGTGCTATGCGAGTTTCTCCGGTCGGTTGGCTTTTCGATGACGAGAAGACAGTAGCGGCGGAGGCCCGCAAGTCATCGGCAGTGACTCACAACCATCCGCACGGTATGGACGGAGCCGAGCTTATAGCAACCGCCATCTTCAGGCTCCGCTCAGGAGCTTCCAAAGAAACCGCAGCCGAAAATGTAGTCAAAGCCTTCGGCTGGCTGCCTGAGTACCGACCTTTCAGCAACAAGTTCGATGAAACAGTAATGAACGCCGTACCGGTGGCAGTCAGTTGCTTCCTGGCGAGCGAGTCTTTCGAAGATGCGGTCCGCAAGAGCATCGTTGTGGGAGGGGATTCCGACACGATTGGAGCTATCGTCGGCGGCCTCGCGCAGGCGTATTACGGAGTGCCGGAAGATTTGAAAATCAAGGCGCTGGGCTTCCTGCCGGATGATATGAAGTCTGTCATCGCAGAATTTGAAAGTGCTGTAAACCAATGAACCAGAACATCTATACGGCCTTTCGGCAGTTTCTCCGGGACAACGATTGCGAGCGGCAATTCGATGCTGCGTTCTATGCGCAGTGCGGAGCCAAAGTGCTCGATGAGACCTTCGCGGACATCCTCGTAATCGATGAATGCTTCCTCGGACGCGCCTTCGACTGGCGCAAGACTCCGGAAGGCCGGGAGTTCTGGCTGGACATCGACCGAAAATGGTGGGACTTCTACCGGCAACTATAAAAAATCTCCGCCCAGACCCAAGTCTGCGCGGAGATAATAATTTCACCCCGTAGGGGAGTGCTTACTCACCCAGCTTAGCACTTACAAAGACATCTCCCGACTTCTCACCGGTGACGGTGTTGACGTAGAAGT
>CAZGNN010000159.1:0-4161 GCA_964527335.1 uncultured Spirochaetaceae bacterium
CGAGAACAACACTTCGGGGAAGAAACTCTCGGACCAGAAGATAGCCGACATGCTCGCCAGAGAGGGGCTCCAGGTTGCACGGCGCACTGTCAACAAATACCGCAGCCAGATCGGAAAGGAATAATTCCTGAAAATTTTCTTTGTGTATTCCAGAAATCAATGTAATATTTAATCAAGGGGGGAAACGAAATCCTTCCCTCCGGTTTCCATTCGTGGAAAGAGAAGCAGACCAAGCCTGACGGCTTGAAAGGAGAAAAAGAAATGAATATCACATTCAGAGGAATCGGTTACACTCCGAACGAAGAAGACAGGGCATTTCTTGACAAGAAGCTCCAGAAGATAGGTTTTGCAGAAGACTATCTTCAGGATCTGGACATCGCTGTAAAAAAGGAAGCAAAGGGCATCGGCTTCCATCTTGATGCCAAGCTTCACTTCGTATGGAGAAAGGAGAAGCTGGTATCTATAGACTGCTATGAATTATATGAGGGGATCGAGAAGCTCGCGGACAAGATCCAGAGCGTCGCGAAGAAGGAGAAGGAAATAACGAAGGATCCCCAGTGAAATCAGTTCATGAGGAACGCAGAGGCCGCCGGCCTCTGTTTTTTTTCGTCTCCCTGCCTTAAACTGTACCCGTGCTTAAGAAAACCAGAAGACAGAGCGAGATTCTCGACTTCATCTCATCATCCGTCATATCCACCGGTTCGGTCCCGACATTCAGGGAAATCGGGGATTACTTCTCCATGACACCTGCAGCCGCCTACTACGCAGTGAAGGCCCTCGAGAAGAAGGGATACCTAACCGTGAAGAAGGACAGGATGAGGAACATCGTCCTCAACCGGGATGAAATCGAGGGGAGAGAGAACGTTCCCGTCCCGTTCTATGAAAAGGAGCCGTCGATAGGCGAAATCGAGAACCCCGACGGTGCAGGCACGATTCTCCTTCCCCGCTCTCTTATGCGTCAGGGTGTCTTTGCCTTCCGCGTCACGCAGCAGAGCATGACACTCAGCGGGATAATGCCGGGTGACACGGCAGTAATCGACCGCAGCAGGAAGCCGGAAGATAACGACATCGTGCTCGTCGACAGGGAGGACGGACGCTCGTCGGAACTCAGGCGCATGCACATTTCCAATTCGATGGCGGAATTCTGGGCGGAAAGCGACTCGGCCGGAATTATCAGGAGCAAAAACTATCCCGTTTATGGTATTCTTATCGAGATAAGGCGGAGATACTGAAGATGGCTGAAATCTACATACTGCTCGGACCGGAAGAAGGAACGAAGAACAACTACATTGCGAATATCAGGAAAAGGGTACTCTCATCATATCCCGATGCGGAGTGCTACTCCTTCTTCGTCGGAGACGATGACGCCTCGTCCTACGCCGCAGCGGTAAGCCAGTCCTCCCTCTTCGCTCCCTGGAGATTCATAGTCCTCAGGGGATGGGAGAACGTGAAGAAGACAGACGCCGTCTACACACAGACGATAGAGGCTGCAAAGAGCGGTCAGGAAGATCTGACACTCATCATAACATCCACGGACTCATCGTCCTCCTCGTGGGACAAAGGCCTTACTTCAGCCGCAGGAAAGGACCGCACCGTAACCTTCTGGGAGCTCACCGAACAGCAGAAGAAGGACTGGATATTCCAGGCCGTTTCGAAGGAACGATTCACAATCACGCGTGACGCCGTTGACGAAATACTGAGCACGGTCGAGAACAACACGGAGGAGATGAAGAATCTTGTTCTCTCCATCACGAACTTCCTCCGCCTCAAGGGAGAGAAGAACGTAATCGAAAGGGATGACATCGAAGCATACTCGACGGCTTCTAAAGGCGAGAACGGCTACTCGCTCTTCCGCTCCCTTGCGGAGGGTGACCTCGACCGGGCCCTCAGAGCCGTGGATACGATAATCCTCAACGACCAGAGAGATGTCCTGGGAGCAGTCACCGTGTGTGCAAACCAGTTCAGAAGAGTCGAGGAAGCGCTCAGAATGAAGAAGAGAGGAATACCGGAAGCGACAATCTTCAAGGAGCTCAATGCATTCTCGACGTACTCTACATTCAAAACCAGGAGCGGTGTCAACTTCAAGGAAGCCGATGTCTTCAGGAAGGCAATGCGGAACTACACACTCGAAGACGTATCGAGAATCATACTCTTTCTCGGGGAGTCCGACACAGCACTCAAGAGCGCATCGACGGACAACCTTCTCATCACTGTCGAGATGATTGTATATACGGTAATCGTCGGAAAAGGCAGGAAGACTCCTCTTTCGCTTTCCATTGACAGTCTTGTCTCCCCCGATCCGTTTGCCTAGAAGTTGAGCTTTCTCAATACCCTTTCCGCAACGGAGACCGGGATTCCCGCACCCTTTGCAAGTTCCTCGCCCGTGAGCGAGAGTATATCTTCAACGGTGCCGTACTTCTCCATGATGCGGCGGCTCCTCTCCTTCCCCACACCCTCTATCGATTCAAGAAGCTTGAAGGAAGCATCCGTCGACCTCATCCTCTGGTTGAACGATGTCGCAAAGCGGTGACACTCGTCCCTCACTGCAATGAGGACTCTCAGTCCCTCATCAGAGTGATCGAGGACAAGTTCCCTTCCGTCGGGGAATACGATGGTCTCTATCCTCTTTGCCAGTCCCACGACGGGGATCGAGAGCCCCAGTTCGTCGAGTGCCGAAAGCGCAGCATGCACCTGCCCCAGGCCTCCGTCTATCATAATGAGACCCGGAAGCTCGTTCTTCTCGTCCTTCTGACGCCTATAGCGTCTGAAGACAGCCTCATGGATTGACTTGAAATCGTCGATTTCACCCTCTTCGAGGCTCTTCATGGAGAAATGACGGTATTCCCTGTTCGACGGATTGCCGTCACGGAATACTATCAGTGATGATACCGTGTACTTACCCGAGAGCTGTGCTATATCGTAGCCCTCTATGAGGCGCGGAGGCTTCTCCAGACCGCAGATTTCCATAAGCCTTTCGAGAGCCGGAGTGTTGTCAACGCTCTTGAGTCTCTTCTCGACGTCACGCGATGCATTCTCCGAAGCAAGACGGAGGATACGGAAATGCTTTCCGTCCTTCGGAACATTAACCGTTATGCTTCCCCTGAGTTCCTCCCTGAAATATTTCTGGAGAAGCTCTGCATCGATGTCATGCGAGACATAGAGCTCCTTCGGAAGCGAGTCTCCGTCAGAGTAGTACTGGATAAGGAACGAGAGAAGTGTCTCCGTCTCGTCACCGAGGCATTCGCTGCGGTAGAGCGCCTTTCCGATGAGTCTTCCGTCACGGAACTGCATTATCGAGACAGTGCAGAGATATGCCCTCATCTCGATTGCGGCATAGTCACGCTTGTCTACTGCCTGGGTTCTGTTGAGGTCCTCCATCGCCTGGTTCTTCTGCATCACGAGTAGAGCCTGTCTGAGGTCACGCTTGGCGGCGGCAGTCTCATAGTCGAGCTTCTTCGCGGCCTCCGTCATCTCCTTCTCGACTCTTCTTATGAGCGACGAGTCATCTCCGTCAAGGAAGGTCTTCACTTCCTTTATGTATTCACCGTATTCGGATGGTGTAATTGCACCGATGCATGGTCCCGAGCACTTATGGAGATGGTAGTAAAGGCATGGCGTATCCTTCTTCTTCAGTGGCCCCTGACAGAGCCTGAGGGGATACATCTCCCTTACGGTGTCGAGGTACATGTCGAGTCTCTTGCCGTCGGGGTACGGGCCGTAGTAATGCGAGCCGTCCTGGATTATGCGCCGCGTCTTGAAGACCCTCGGATACTCCTCCTTTGTGATTCTTATCACGGGATAGCTCTTACCGTCCTTGAGGAGAATATTGTAGTGAGGATTATACTTCTTGATGAGATTGTTCTCGAGAACAAGGGCTTCGTATTCGTTTCCCGTGATTACGTAGTCAATCCTGTAGATCTTCTCGACAAGTGCCTGCGTCTTTGCATTGCGGTTGGGAAGAAAGTACTGGTTGACTCTCTTCTTCAGGCTCTTAGCCTTACCCACATATATGACGGTTCCCTCCTCGTTCTTCATGAGGTAGCAGCCGGGATTCTCCGGCAATGCCTTCGCCTGTTCTCTTGCACTTTCCATGGCTGTAGGATAGCCCTTCCTTCCATTTTTGAAAACAGAAGGTTACACTTGAACCATGAACAGCAGCTT
>CAZGNN010000160.1:0-4148 GCA_964527335.1 uncultured Spirochaetaceae bacterium
TATCCGTATTTCACGAGTTCGTCGACAAAGGAACGATGTCTCCAGTACTGGGTTCTGTAGTCAGCCATAAGCTGCTGCTTGGCTCCTTTCTTTCCTCTCGCTTCCTCGACTTCACCCAGAGCTGCAATATACTGTGCATGTAATCCGTAGCTGCTCCTGTCGTTGTTATCCATAGCCACCTGGACATAATGCTGCAACCAGATGTCTATGTTCTTTATCCATCTCGTGCACACTTCTTCATCGAGAGTGACATTCTGTTTCCACCTGTCGAAGCATTCGCTGAAAACGGCAGCATCCGGACGCTTATCTTCAATGCCGGTTCCGAGGATGTATTCGGACGTTCTGAAGGATGATTCTGAAACTGCTCTCTTAAGCATTGCCTCCATCCCCATTCCTTCCACTTCGGACGAAAGCAGAAGCAGGAAGAATGGGACACAGTCGCTTCCAGATGATGAAGAGTTGGTACCATCGTCATTCCGGACAATGCCATACATCAGGTCATCGAAGTCCGTATCAAGGAATCTGATTATTGAATACGTCGTCGAGCCCGGCTTGTTTCCTGTCATATTGATGTTTTTCACTGTTTCCGCATACCTCACCCAGTCCTTCGCCAGAAGTCTGAGCCTGAGGTAGTTTGTAACGCTTGAATCTGTTCTGAAAGCCTCAAGCCAGCAGTTCTCTGCAGTTTCCTGCTTTTCACATTTGAGAGCATAGCGCGCCGTATAGAGGCAGATGTCTTTCCGTACCTTTGTATCACCGGTGACTTCATCAATTGCCTTTAACCCTATCTCAGTCATCTCCTCATCTGTTACCCGCAGTCCATGATGCAGGATGCTGGAATAGATAATCGGATGTGTGAGAGCATATCTACTTGCAAAGTCGAGAGCGAGGGCGCCGTCAGCAAGCATTGAGACAGCTTCCTCCAGATAATCATCAATCTTCCAGTCATTCCTTACTGCAAGAGCCTCAATCCATGAGGGAAGAAAAGACTGCACATCTGTTTTTCCATCACTCATTTCAAGAATCTCTTCCAGGTTGCTGATGCAACCATGGAGGTTATCCATAATCTCGAGCATGGCCTCAGCCCGACGTCTGTCATCACTACCCATGAACGCAAGATACACGCATTCTTTCAGGAGAGCTTCATTGGTACCATCCACAAGACTGTACCTGATGAGTTCCTCGATGTTCATCATTCCGCCATCATAGTCTCCGTCGACACAAACAATAAGTTCGGAAAGCTGCAAGGCAAGCTCATATCCCTTCCGGTACTCTTCGCGGTCTATGGAAGCGTGAATCAGATCCACTGTTCTGTTGAGATCATTGAGAATGCCGTTAGGATCGGAGAAGAAATACTCCTCATTCCATTCATCATCATTCCAGCTCTCCCATTCAGGGTTATACCTGCTTCCCAGTTCTCTCTCACCTGCATTTATCTCATCAAGCTTATCGAGCATTCTGTCTATGGTTTCAGGAAGGCCGTCACATTTCATTTCAGAACCAACTTCTGAAGGTGCACAACACTCCTCAAGCACAGATAGGAAACGCTCACGCCAGTCCTCCGACAGTAGCTGTGCGATTTCGTGAATGAATGCAGTGAGTTTCTCCTTGTCGCTTTTTTCTATAAGTTCATCAATATGTTTCAGAAATGTAGGGTAATTCATCAACGAATCTGTCGGGAGGCAAATCCCGGTACTCCTTTTTCAGTGAAATCTGATCGCGGCAGCGGACATAAGCCGATGTCTTCTTTCATATATTAGCCGTAGAATCCGTAAATCTGCAAAGGATATATATGACAAGAGCGCAGACAACTGTCTGTTTTCTCAAGAGATAAACATATTCTGCTGAGCTATCCAGGGAACACGCTCAAAAGCAGAAGAAAGATTATTTATCACCTTTATTTCAGCTTTTTATTCCTAAATAGGAACGCAAATTTCTATATTATATTTCAAATACTGCTTCGATACCGTAAAACACAGTCCTTCGCTCTGATTTCAGACACCATGCCGTCCAAAATATTCAATGATGAAAGTCATTCTGTCCTCGAGCATTCCGCTGGTGTTTTCATCACTATCAGCATGAGAATGAGACTCATCATATTGACGAAGCGCATAGACAAACGGACGGTACTCCTCGCTTTTGAACTCAACCGACTTGGCAAGTATTCTTACAGGAGAAAGCTCTGTCTCAACATCGTGTACGTAGATATCATCCTGCGTATGAACACAATATGCCGGACTGTACTTTTCAGGATCAGTCGTGACGAATCTTCTTCCGCCGTTGACGATGCATGCATTAATTTTATCGACATCGTCTTCACTGAGCAGAATTCTGCCATCTGTTTTTCTGAACTTTACGGCTTTGCTGTCATATAGGCAGAAGGCCTTATCAGGTGCGTACGGCATAATGAACACTGCTCCATGTGCATACAGAGGGAATGTCGCCACAAAGCCGAGCGGATTCAGCATGAATACGGGACTTTCGCCGAGAAGTAGTTCAGTTCCCTGAGGTGCCTCAAGCAGGGCTCCTTTGAGATCAAGAAGATATGTTCCGTCGATGGCAGCGTCTGCGATATCCGCGACAACCTGAGAAGCTCTTCTTTTCCCGATGTTTCTCAGTATGGATGACAGTTCAACGACCCCCAGACTCTGACTTCTTTTTATTCTGAATATGCCGTAAAGCGAGGCGGAGAGAGCACAGGCAATCAGTTCTGAAAGCACTGTGTTGAAGGCAGGGGAAATATTTTGAAGTCCGTCTTCAAAGTCATCTACAATATCTTTCATTGGCTGTACTGCATTTTCCTCGAATATGTTCCTGTCAATGTCGAGAATAACATCCTCGGAGAGTGCATCTTCAATCTTCACTTTTTCAACGCCGCTTCGGCTGACGACTGATACCGTTTCTCCGTCCTTCGACCAGGCCTTCACAATGTTCGATGGTGTAATATTGAACTTTACGTTTTCTCTTTTCATTCTATTCCCCTTTCTGTGATATTCACTTTCATCAGCTGTTTGCAGAGAGCAGTTGCAGCCTCTTGAGAACGTTTTCAGCGTAGTTATAACTTTTCTGGATTTTTTCAATCAGATTATTTTCACTGCTCACATTTCTGTTTCCCTCGAAGTAACTGCTCATTGCCACAACAAAAGGTCGAATCGGATTCTTTATGAACTTCGATAGGAGCTTCTGAGCTCCGTCCTTGACCTCGAAGAACGACAGCGATACTTCGAACGGGAATGCATATCCCTTCTGCCACATTATGGCGTCCCTGTACGGTGTTGAACCGAGTTTCTTCGTAAGAGAATACAGATACTCCTCATCTCCTTTATACACGACACCGCCGTCCCTGTCGGAATTGTATAGCTGGATCATGTTCAGCAGGTCGACATCGTTCCCGGTGAGGACAATATCATTACCCTTTACTCTCATTCCATAGATATTCCTGTCAATGAGACAGAGTGCAAGAGACGGGGTCACCGGCATCACGACAACAGCCCCGCAGATGTCGTAGAGCTTGTAGGCATAGCTGAACTTGACAAATCTCTTTTCAAAGAATGGATTGAGGATATTCACGGGATGTGCCCCTAAAATGAAACTCTTCCCTTCCGGAGCATGAAGGAGAACAGGTTCAAGGTCCAGAAGAGAAAGCGAGAGCTCTTCAATCCAGGGAAGGATCTTCTCTTCCATGAAGCCTACGGAAAGATTGTAGTCATCCTCTTCAGAGAAGAAGTCATAGCCGCGGTATCTGTTGAGATATGCAACATCACCGGGTTTGCCGTAGTGTGCGAAATCGAGTTTGTGGTATGTCGGCGTACGCATGTACTGGAAGAGGACAGCATCCCTTGCCGCGACGTTCTCGCTTCTGAATGACGATACGTTCCCGCTCTTGAGCATAGATATGGTAAGGCGCATATAGGACTCGTATCTCTTGATGGTTTCCTTTCCGGGAATATAGGGGTAATCGAAAAAGAACAGGTCTTCAGGGGAACAGTTCCTTTTACTTTCCTTCCTGGACGGATTGCACCAGGAAACTCTTTCTCCGTCTTCCGACCATTCCCTGATAAGATCCCTGCTTATGAAATTGTATCTCTCGGCCATTTCATTCTCCTTCATCACACCGGTGGCAGCGTATAGATTTTCGAAGCTTCTTT
>CAZGNN010000161.1:0-4146 GCA_964527335.1 uncultured Spirochaetaceae bacterium
AGCCCCCGCTGAGTTTCGTTCGGTTTTTGAGGAACCTGAGGTCGGCCTCACTTCTAAATGCGAAATTTCGCATTTAGAAGTTTATGCGCGGTTTTAGAAAATGCGCGGTTTTTCAGACGGCCTTTACCCTGTAACGAATTAGAAGCTCGAGTCGCTTAATTTCCGCGCATTTTATTTCCTACCTCAGGCCGTACAGCTTGCTGAGATCCTTCGTCTTTCCCGTCCAGACAGGCACTGCATCAATATCCTTCTGGGGAGTAGCCTTCTCTATGTTCTCCCGAATCTGCTCAGTCGAAGCTTTTGCATAGATGCGTGTAGTCTCAAGCTGAGAGTGACCGAGAAGAGAAGAAACCTGTTCGAGAACCATTCCGTTCTGGTAGAGCGAGGTCGCTCTGCTCCTTCTGAACATGTGAGGATGAACTCTCTCTGGAATTGTTGGATCCGTAAGCCGAGCCTTATCCGCACAGCGTACAATCATCTCCTGAATGCTCCTGGAACTGATGTGCTCCGGCTTCCCGTTGTGCATCGCATAGAAGATGTACTCAGAGCCGTCTTCCTTGACGTATTCCTCGATGAAGCCCTTCAAGAGCTTCGGAACATTGCCTACAAGTGGTATCGTACGCTCCTTCTTGCCTTTACCGACAAGCTGGACAAACGGGAACTCGTCATCAAGATAGACATTGCCGATGGTGAGATTGGCAAGCTCGGAGACACGCACTGCCGTCTCGTAGAGCATGAGAATAATCAGCTTGTCCCGCTTTCCCTTCTTCGTATCCGGACAGGAATCGATGATGAGCTTCACCTGTTCGGAGGTAAGCCACTCCTTTATCTTCTTCACCGTCTTGTAAGGCTTCACCCTCTTGAGGAGAGTGGCGACGGAGGCGAGAGCGACATCCTGCGTCACGCAGTAGTCAACGTAGCCACGAAGATCATTAAGGCGGTGGTTGCACGTCTCCTCGGAGTTTCCTCTGTCGCTTTTGAGCCACTCGAGGAAGTTGTAGGCTGTGTCGGCAGTGAATTCCGTGAACTTGAATTTCGTGAAATCCTTACCTGTAGCTTCTAGCCAATCCTTGAAGATGGTGAGAGTATTCCTGTAGGAGCTTATTGTATGTACGCTCCTGCCACGTTTGGGGAGGTAGTCCTGCAGAAACAGTAAGGAATGGTCAAGAAAGTAAATTTTAGTGTTGCTCACAGCTCTACCTCCCTTCCTAACGAATCCATTTCCATCATGGTCCTTACAGACTCCTCACGCGGGTTGCGCATGCTGTAATAGTAGTATGTCTCGTTGATGCTCGTGTGACCGAGGTACTTGCTCAGGACAGGCACCATAATCTTGAAGTCCAGTCCCTCCTTCGCCCATTCGTTTATCCTTCTGACGACAAAGGCGTGTCTGAGGCTGTGTACTGTGGGGCGTTTACCTTTCCAGACAGGGAAACATTCGTTCCACCATTTTTGAAAGTTGTAATCGAGAGAGCCTTTCCACAGATGCTTATCCGCGATGCGTCCTGGGAAGAACCATTCTCTCGAAGGTACGAGATTATCCATGTATCTGTCGTACCTGACGAGGAGATCTCTGAAATCTTCAGCGACATAAACATAGCGGTCTTTGTCGCCCTTGGACTTCTTTATGAACAGCCTACCACTGCTCAGGTTCACATCTTCTCTTTTCAGCATAACAACTTCATTCAGTCTGAGCCCGCAGAAGTAGTAAAGGCGGAACATAACGGGGTATTCTATCTTGAGTCTGTTAGCAACTGGAGGATGAAAATCCTGCTTCGACCGGTTATCGATGTGGGTGAGAAGCTTGAGTATCTCCTCTTCCGAAGGAATGTAGATGACAGGAGTGAAAGCTCTACCGTACGTAATGCACTTCGAGACACTGAGGCCAAGAGCCTCCATGTATGAGGCGAGCTTATTGACGACAGTAAGTCTGCCGTTCCTGGCGCTGTCTCCTTCCGAGGGAAGCCGTTCTTCCCAGAGTGAAGTGACTGCAGTATCAAGGTGTCCGGTGTCGAGACCGTTCTCGATGATGAAGCTGTCGAATCTCCGGAGTGTCTGTTCCTGCAGCGTAAATGAGAATCCCATTGCATGCTGCTCATCCACGAGTCCTGACATGTAGGGGGCAAGTTTTGACTTGAATTCACTCACAGCAGGCCTCCTTTGTATGCAAACATCTCTCCAAGGGGAAGAGCACACTTCTTGAGACGTTTCTCATCAATGGAGATGTAAGGATCGAGCGTAACATCGGTCGTATGGCCCAAAACATCTGTTACAGTGGAGAAAACGAGAGATGAAGCGGTCATCTTCGATGCAAGTGTCTTTCTTAGAATATGGGCGCCTTTTCTCTTTTCCAGGGCCCTTCCGAGTGCGGAAGTAAGCACGTTTCTTGAATATGGAACGAAAGGCGCTTTCGGAGTTATGAAAATGAAATCGCTTTCTGTCTTTGGACGTTCCTGAGTAATGTACTCATACAGAGCATTGCCGACTCCGTTTGAAAAGGGAAGAATGGTTTCGACTCCTGTCTTCTGCTGGACTATTCTGAATGTCCTGTTATCCCAGTCGATTGAGGCGAATGTGAGATTGACAATATCTGTCGAACGCATTCCCGTCTGGGATGCTATCTTCAGAAGCGCTTTGTCGAGGAGGGAATCGGTGGTATCGAGATAGTCGTTGAGCTTTGTCTCCTCTTCTTCAGTGAGAATGACTGGCGGTTTTATTTTGACAGCAGACACAGCAGCCACAGAGAGCGAAAGATTCTGTTCTGTAACCTCCTCTTCGTACAAGAACTTCAGAAATGACTTAATCCTATGATTGTAAGCCGCCTTTCCCTCGGCCGTGGAATGCTTGTCCTGCAGATTGAAATCCTTCACGTGTTGTGGAGTTACTTCAGCAAATGAGGTTATCCCTAAGCCGTCAATATAGTTACAGAATTTCAGAATGCTTGAATAATCCATGTCCAACGTTGACTGTGCCATGTGGTTCTTTATCCGCATCTCTCTGTATGCCTTGAAAGAATCTTTTGCCCACGGTGGAATAGAAGATTTCGTCGGGTAGTAAATACGAGAAAGATTTCCGAAATCCTTTCCATGTAGAATCTCATTTACCTCATTCAGTGCTCGCTTCCTTGTGTGTGCCACAATACCAACTTCCCGCTCCTCAACATCGATGAATGTTTTTACAGCGCTCATCGAAAATCCTCTGCCGTGGAGCTCAAGGAAAATACCGAATTCATTTAACGCTGTTTTGGTTTCCCGAAGTGCGTTTATGGAGTATCCGGCTTCTTTTCTCGCCTGTATCAGCTTTTCAGATGCTTTACGGTACTCTTCAATGGCAAATGCGTCCTCCCTCCCTTCGAGAGCCACCTCATCAAATATACTCACCCTCGGCGCGAAGTAATGATTGTATGCAACTCCTGCATACTGAGTGGCGAATTCGATTGACTCCAGAAACTCAATAAATTCGGTGACTCCTCTCTGTGACTTTCCTTTTGAAGTGTGGTAAATCGATGTTATTCTACAGTCAATCATCATGTCGGCCTGACCAAACTTGTTGGCTATAAGAAAAAGTAGAAAATCTATGCTCTTTGTAGTTTTCTCTATCCAATATCGTCCCGTAATCAAAAGGTAGAAACAAAACTCATCAACCATCTTCTCTCCCCACAGAGGCAGGTTGATGTATTGCGAAAAATTATATTGAGAGACAAAAAGCGGTTTGAGTTCAAAGTCTGGACAAAGAACAACTGCAACCCGCTTAAGAAAAAGCCTTACATCGTCAAATTGCTCAGCACTTATGATGGGAACAATATTATCTTTCAGCCATCCGTAAACAATATCTTCTGTTGGGTCGAGTCCGCTCTCATCTAGGTATGACGCCAGTCGGGTTATCACTGGATGAATGACAGAGGCGTACTCTTTTCCGCACGGTTCGATGCGGTTCGTTTTGCTTAGCTTGTGAGCTAAATCCGTGTAATGTCTATCCATATAAAGCCCCTCCTTAGGGCTTTGTATGGATGGTATCATGAGAAATAAAATGCGCGGGAATTAAGCGACTCGAGCTTCTAATTCGTTACAGGGTAAAGACCGTCTGAAAAACCGCGCATTTTCTAAAACCGCGCATAAGCTCTCATTGTTACTGTAGGGAACATCG
>CAZGNN010000162.1:0-4145 GCA_964527335.1 uncultured Spirochaetaceae bacterium
CCTTCCTTCTCGACTATGGGGAGTTCTCCCCATACCGAGCCCGGCTCTACGCTGTCGATTTCGATGTCGATGAGGGATGTCGCCTCCTGAGCAGCCTTATCAGTAATTACCGTCGAGGAGCTCTGGAGGGTGATTGTCTGGAGCTTTGCGGCATCCTTGGGATTATTGAAGCCGTCGAAGTACTTCACGGGAACTGAATTGCCGTTATGTTCTACGTAGGAAGGTATATAGATATTCTCGAGTGATACTCCCTTAAGTACACGTGCCGTGTAGTATGTTCCGTCATCGGAGAGTGTGAACTCGATATAGGGGAAGATGTACTCGTTGACACTCTCCCCTTCGGGAAGCATCTCCACGTGGCAGGAGATGAGTGTGACTATCAGCGTGAGTATGATAAGGATGTACTTCTTCATTTTCATAGGCGCCTCAGAACATGTATGAGAGCGAGACGCTCACCGGATTGAATAGTACTGTCACTGAATCTGTCAGCCTGTTTCTTGTGTTGCTGTATGCCAGATCCGCCCTTGTGAATGCCCCCAGTGTAAGATGTCCCGTGAGGATGTACTCCATTCCGAGACGCGCCGAACAGTACGGTGTGACATTCGCCTTATTGTTGTTGATGTGGAAAAGTGCACCTGCGGCATAGCCGAGGTACACCGAGATACGGTCTGTGAGAGAAAGCGTCAGATCAAGGCCCCCGCCGAGTCTGACGTAGTGAACGTTCCTTTCTCCCGGGATTACCGTCTCCTCCTTGACGGAGAGGGTGTAACCCGCTTCGGGGTAGAGACGGACCTTGTCGTATATCGTGAAGTCCGCCTCCATATCGAAGGAACAGCCGTAGACGGAGCGGAGTGTATCCTTTGCTCCCTCTATGCTGTGGCCGTTATAGAAGGAGTAAGCGGCAAGTGTGTACGGTGATGAGTTTATCCTGAGTGATATACCAAGCGGCTTCGTGTATGTTGTTACTGTGCTCTCGGACCATATGTTCCCGTCATATGATGACTGGATGTGGAGTATGTTCCTTCCCGATGAGTGGATTACGGCCTTTCCCTCGGCCGCGTCGATGACAGTCCACCCCTCATCCTTCTCCCCGTTCAGCTGATAGCGGTAGTACCTTATGCTGCTGTCGGGTGTTGTCCATGTCCACGATATTGCTGTTGCGAAAAGCGAGAATGAGGTGAATAAAAGGATGAGGACTGCTGTAAGCATCCTCTTCGTGAAAGATGAAAAATTAAGCATGGAGAGGTTTTGCCCCCCCCAGACGGATTTTTCGACGGTTCGGTCGAACCGGTGTAGCAGCACTGTTATCATTCCCCTGTCAACTTTGGTTGACGATTGAAATGTTAAATCCGATTTTACATGAACACAACTAAAAACTGGCTAAGATTCCAGTTTTCGTGTGGAAAAGAGCAAGATTTCGGGGATATTTTGTGCATTCCGTTCGTTATTTCCTTATTATTTTACAATTTTGTAAAATCTGTTAACAAAGGCCCGCATCCGGAGATACAGGCCCTTTTCATCAGAATGACGAGGAGAAAACAAGCGATGCCGTCAGCCTCTGCTGTCCGTATTCGTACCCGATTCTGAGCGTCGTCGGAAGCTTTATGAGGCCGATGAGCGAGAGCTCTGTAGAGAACTGGGCTCCGACGGAGAACCTGAAGCCGTTCTCGAGATTCACAAGGCCCGAGAAGTACGCCGCAACGGAGGAGTTGTCGAGTATGAGGAATTCTCCGAATGTCGGGGACGAGAGTATGTTGAGACCGAAGGTCGCATCAAGGAAAAGATTGAAGAGCGAGCTTCCGGTCACTAAGCATCCCGCACCATAACGGAGACTCTGGCTTGTGAAGCCGTCGTAGAGGAAGACTGGGACATCTCCCTCGCCGTCTACGCTGAAGCGCACTCTCGCGTCTGCTGTCAGGAAGAGCATCTTCGTGAAATCGAAGTCGGCTCCGACTGAAGCCTGAAGATAGGAGCGTGCACTCCTGTTGAAGAAGGAGTCCGATGTCAGAAGATAGCCGATGTCTCCCGAGACACTTACCATGTCTCCGGTGTCATAGCCCGCCTGTACGAGGAACGAGAAGACAGAGCCCTGTCCTCCCCTTTCGTTCTTACGTCCGAAGTCCTTTGCATATTCGAAGGCCTGGTTGATTGTAAGCGTAAGGCCATCCTTCTTTATTATATAGGCATCAATGCTCTCGCGTGCATTGATGAACGGTTCGAACGATGCAGAAGGCCTGAGGTAATCGAAATGGCCTTCGAGGCTGAATCTCACGGCCGAGAAGGGATAGTACGAGAACTTGAGGGCAAGAGTCGTGAACATCTCGGATGAGTTGAGACTCTGGGTGTTGCTGCCGAGTCCCGCCATCACCGACATCTCGAACGACGATATGATGAACTTGTACTCGAGTCCCGTCGACATGCTGTTCTTCAGGAAATGAGGTGAGAATGAGGAATTGAGTCCCTCGAAGTCGATTCCGAGAAGAGCGGCGCTCGTTGCCGTCTTGAGGCGTCCGAAGTAGCTCATCGCCGTCTTCATGTCCTCGATTCTTCCTTCGAGTTTCACGTCGCTCTCTTCGCTAGTATCATCAGAGTGGTAGAGGGCCTTGAGTTCCTCTCCGTGTTCCGCAGCCGACATGTACCCGATGTCGGCCATCTCGGTTGCCGACGAGAATGCCATGAAGGAGAACTTCTCGACGTCATTGCGTATCCAGATGAGGGATGAGTATTTCTTGAGGTCGCTCGATGCATTCTGTCTCTTCCCTATATCGAAGGAGGAGTTGAGAATCGTCACCGGGTTTATGAGGTTGATGGTATCTGCATCGTAGAATGCAGTCGAAAGGATGACGGTATCTGTATAGTCGTAGGCCGCATCAATGGGCGCGAGGGATATAACCCCTCCGTCGATGAGAAGATGGCCGTTGTACTTGTACGGGCTGAAGTATACAGGGAGGGCAAAGGATCCGATGAGGATATCCGAGAAGGAACCTTCCGTTATCCTCACTTCCCTCTTCGTCACGAGGTCGTCACACACCACCATTACCGGGATATCCGTATCCTCGAGGCGGAAGTCATTGCCGATGATGTAGTCGATGAGGGCCTTGAAGCCGTCGGCGCTCAGGAATCCTCCTTCCGACGGAAGAGTGAGCGAGAAGTACGACGATATGTCCCCGATTTCGAGCATCTCCTCTATCTGCACGGGACTTACTCCCGCTGCGTAGAGCATCCCGATAATCGAGCCCATCGAGTTCGATACTATGAAATCAGGCTTTATCCCGATTTCATCGAGGTACTTGAGTACTCCGATGTGTGCGCAGGCTCTTGCACTCCCTCCTGTGAGAACGAGGCCTATGGGGTCTCTCTCTCCCTTCGTTCTCTCGAGAATCCTCGCCCTGAAGTTCTCGTCCCCATACACGATGGGTTCATCTGAAATGAGTATCTCCTTGAGAAACTCATCTTCACTGCCTGTCTCTTCCCCCTCATCAGCGAAGAGGAAAAGCGGAACGAGAAGCATTACAACCAGAATCAAGAGGATTTTCTTCATGTAGTTTATAATAGTGTTTCTCGCGGACGGTTACAACTTTAACTTGCACAATTGGTTTTCTTTCTGCTAACATTTTCCCGCCTGGCGTGATGGCGGAATTGGTAGACGCAGTAGACTCAAAATCTGCCGAGGGCAACCTCTTGTGGGTTCGATTCCCACTCGCGCTAAAGAGGAAAAGACAGGTTCCGAAAATACAGAATCTGTCTTTTTCTATATCATAACTTAATGTATCAGAATAAGTTGCAAAATATCTGTTTTAACCCTATCACCAACAAAAATGCAGATCTGAACATACACTCTACGCTTTCCTCTTTAGATTAGACACCCTTCCTGTTTCGCAGGACAGTATCGAGTTACGTTAGAGGCTGCTGCAAATTGCGTAGGAATCTGGGCAGAAATCTCATCACGTGTCTGCTTCTGAATAGCCGGTACGGACATCTCGGTTTCAAAGGCTTTGAATTCTCTGACGACAGATGTCATGTATTTGAAACATTTCAGAACAGGTCGCTGTGAGTTCCGGTCCGGATGAACTCCAATATCAGCTCTTCCCTGTAGATTTTGTAGACAAGAAGCCAGCCGCTCTCGATGTGGCACTCTCTCATCC
>CAZGNN010000163.1:0-4132 GCA_964527335.1 uncultured Spirochaetaceae bacterium
CCAACGTGCTAAGGTGGATTGTTACGAGAAGTTAGTGATCTTTGAGGATTCTGAGTGCAGCGGCAGGGAAGTGACAGCTGTGCTTCCGACAGGAGACAGAATTAAAGGAATAACCCGTGAGGCATTCGCCCCGGGCGACAGGACTATCCTCGTTGCAAGGCCGGAGAACATCTCGGTCGGACCGGCGGATGAAGGAGAGATAAAGGCCGAAGTCGTCAGCGCAATCTTCGTCGGCAGCCATATCGACTACGAGCTGATGATGGGAGACAAGCTTCTGAAGGCATCGGTTGATTTCAAACCCGACATGACGCTCTACAGAGCGGGAGACAGAGTCTCCGTATCGATGGACGAGAAGACTCTGGTATTCCTCAGTCACTGAAAAGAAGGCAGGCGGTTCGATTCATCTCCGCCTGCTTTTCCGCTGTCGCATGGCATCACAAAAATATACTTTTCAACACAAAAGAGTTATATATGTGTTGTAACTGAAATTTCCAGAGAGAAGGAACATGTAAGCATGGCCGAAGATTATGATGCAGTTGCCGTCTTGAGCAGTTTTGACAAATATACAACATTCTCTTATGGGGGGAGAACAATAACGTTTCGCACCTGTAATGGACTGGAAAGATACACAAGAATCTTACTCTGGGATTATGGTTACATTGAAGTGATGGCAAAATACAGGCAGGAAAAGGAGGAAATTGTAGAATACATTGATCTGGAACCTGTCCTGGAAGGTCTGTTTATGGACAAAGACAGATTTCTGGCTCCTATAAAGGGAGTAAGGATTGAATATGAGCGAAGAGATGGAGACAGGTAGCAATATTCACGTGAAAATGTAAAATTTTAAAGAATCTTCTCTAAAATTTTGACAGAAACAGGAAAAACGGTGCTTTTATAGTATGAGAGTATTGTTTTTCCTTTTTTTATTGCTGCTTGTTTCGTGTTCTCCCGAAACAGGCAACGGCGGTTTTACTGTCACGAGTTGGAATGCCTACTGCTTCTTCGACGGAGTGGGTGACGGGAGCGAGTACACAGAGTTTCTCTCTTCTTCCGGCTATACAAGGGAGAAGTACACTAAGCGTGTTGATAATGCTGCTTTGTACATGGCGTCGAACATGAAGGACAGCGATGTGATTATCCTCGAGGAAATCGAGAGTGAGGATGTCCTTTCGGACCTTCTTGAAGCCGGCCTCAAAGGTGCGGGCTTCAGGTACTACGGCCTGGCGCAGAAAAGCGACGGGGAGCTTTCCGTCGGCTTCCTCTCGAAGATAAAGCCGTCGTCGTACGCCTTTCATTCGACACAGTCTTCACGTGTCATACTCGAACTGAAGTTCATTGTCGGCGGAGAGATGATCACCGTATTCGGTGTACACCTCAAGAGCCAGCTCAATGAGGCGGTGTCCCGTATCGAGGAACTTTCCCTCATCCGCACACTTGTGGAGAGAAGGGACGGGGAGAGTGTCATTGTAATCGGGGACTTCAACACCGACTGCCTCACGGGAAGCGAGATGGGGGACCGGAAGAGAAAAGAGGACTACGCCCTCTTTCTCACCGGAGACGGCTCCGAGGCCTACGGAGGGACTCTCTTTTCTCCGTACCTGGATTACGGAGGAAGCAGTCTTGTCGGGTCGTATTACTACGATGGAGACTGGTATACCTATGATAACGCGCTTCTCTCCTCGTCCCTCTTCGACGGGCGGGGCCTTGAGTATGACAGTTTCGCCATAGTGTCGGGAGCGCTCTCGAAGACGAGCTCGGGTACTCCCCTCAAGTACGAGAAAAGTACGGGAAACGGATTCTCCGACCACTTTGCCATCACTCTCCGTCTGCGGTACACTTGATGCATGACAGAGAATCTCAGAGAGATACTTTTCGGCGGTCAGACCTTCTCATGGCGTGAGGAGGAAGACGGCACGTTCGCCGCAGTTCTCAACGGCAGGGTATACAGGATAAGAGATATAAGAGACGCGGAAACAGATCCGTTTCTCCGTACCTATTTCGACCTCGACTACGATTACGTGAAGGCGAGGGAGGAGATTGCCCGTAAGGATGATATCCTAAAGGCCGCGACACAGAGCGTGGGCCTTCTGAGGATTCTGAAGCAGGACGAATGGACTGCCGCCATCTCGTTCATACTATCCCAGAACAACAACATCAAGAGAATAACAGGGCTATACAACAGGCTCTCGGAAAGGTACGGACATGAAGTCGAGGAAGGTTATTACACGTTTCCGCGCCCCGAGGATTTCGACGGCGTCACGGAAGAGGACCTGAGGTCTCTCGGCGTGGGCTTCCGCGCTCCCTTCATCCTCAGCGCACTCGAGCACAGAGATATCTTCGAAGAGGTGAAGAGCCTCGACTTCGACTCTGCGATGGAGAAGCTGATGACTGTGAAGGGAATCGGCGTGAAGGTTGCATCCTGCATCCTCATCTTCGGCTACGGAAGAAGGGAAGGCTTCCCGATAGACACCTGGATGAAGAAGTGTCTCGAGACCTATTACCCCGGAAAGGACAAGAGCTATTTCCATCCCTACGAGGCACTCAGCCAGCAGTATCTTTTCTCCTATATGAGGAGCAGATGAGGCCATCCGGATTGAAACTGTCATTATAAAGATAATTCTGACAGGTGCAGACTGCACTCTGTCTGTATTATACTCAGACAGAAACAAAGGTTATTCAGGACAGGCGGCGTCTGTCTCTTGAAAGAGGAAAACATGTTATACATCGGCATCGACCTTGGAACATCGTCCGTCAAGCTCATCCTGATGGATGAGAAGGGAAATATCATAAAGAGTGCAGTGAGGGATTACCCCCTCTCGTTCCCGCACCCGGGATGGAGTGAACAGAGGCCCGAAGACTGGAAAAAGGCAGTGCTTTCGGGATTGAGTGAACTTCTCGAGGGCATCGACAGAAGCCTCGTCAGAGGAATCGGGACGGGCGGCCAGATGCATGGCCTTGTCGTCCTCGATGAAAGCGATGAGGTAATAAGGCCCGCAATCCTCTGGAACGACGGAAGAACGGAGAAGGAGACGGAGTATCTCAACTGTGTCATCGGCAGGGATAAGCTTTCCTCTTATACTGCGAACATCGCATTCGCGGGTTTCACGGCTCCCAAGATTCTCTGGATGAGAAATAACGAGAAGGAGAAGTTTGAAAGAATCCGGAAGATAATGCTTCCGAAGGATTACATCAACTACATACTCACAGGTGTTCATGCAACCGATTACTCCGATGCTTCGGGAATGCTTCTCCTGGATGTTGAAAACAGAAAGTGGAGCAGTGAGATGCTCTCCATCTGCGGAATAGAAGAAAATCAGCTTCCCTCTCTACACGAGAGCTGGGAGGTAATCGGAACTCTCCGTAAGGATATTGCCCGGGAGCTCGGACTCTCCGAAAGCGTGAAGGTGGTTGCCGGGGCCGGCGACAATGCGGCCGCTGCAGTCGGCACGGGTACTGTCGGAGACGGCAGATGCAACATATCTCTCGGAACAAGCGGCACGATATTCATCTCTTCCGATACATTCCACGTCGATGAGAGAAATGCACTTCACTCCTTCTGCCATGCAGACGGAGGCTGGCACCTCATGGCATGCATGCTGAGTGCAGCTTCCTGCAACAAGTGGTTCTGTGAAGAAATACTTGAAAGCAGCGACTACGCGGAGCTCCAGAAGAACATCACTGACGATAAGCTCGGACGCAACACCACATTCTTCCTTCCGTATCTGATGGGAGAGAGAAGCCCGTTAAACGATACCTCTGCACGCTCTGCCTTCATAGGCATGAGCATGGACACAACACGCTCCGATATGGTCCAGGCGGTTCTCGAAGGCGTTGCCTTCGCTCTCCGTGACTCTCTCGAGATAGCACGCTCGATGGGAATTGAGATAAAGAAAAGCACAGTCTGCGGCGGTGGCTCGAAGAGTGCGCTGTGGCTCAGGATTCTCTCATCCGTTCTCGACACCGAACTTGATATCCCCGTCTCCGTCGAAGGACCGGGAATGGGAGGCGCGATGCTGAGTATGGTCGGGTGCGGAGAGTACTCCAGCGTGAAGGAAGCTGCGGAGAACATCGTCAGGATAAAGGAAAGAATCGTTCCCGACAGGGAACTTGTCAGAAGATACAGTGAAAGATA
>CAZGNN010000164.1:0-1938 GCA_964527335.1 uncultured Spirochaetaceae bacterium
TATAGTAGAGCATCTGTTCAACAAGACTTGTCTTGCCAGTACCATTGTGTCCAACCACAGCAATGTTCCTGATTTCTTTTGTTTCAACGCTCATCATTACCTCCTTTACTTGTAATTAAGCATACTCCTACAATCATAAAGGGCCGTCATTTTACTTGTCAAAAAAAATTTTCCCTTCAGCAAAGAAAATTGATGTTTTTTGAGGAGAAACAGCAATTTCACCTTCCTTTTTTTATTTGTCGCCCACGAAGCGACCTCATCTCTCTTTATCCGCTCTATATTACGGACATGACGATAAGGAGAAACAGACATGAATGAGAGACTTGAAGAAACAGTCAGGATGATCAGGAAAAACAGTGCTCTTCTGCACTCCTCTGTGGAGAGCGTGTCTCGACAGAGGTTCATAGAAAAGGATGAGGTATATACTCCTCGTGAAAAGACTGCTCCACGGAAGGACGGAAGCATCGTTCTATCGTTCGTGAATACCGTCCGGACGGCATACATATATGATGACGGGAAGAGTGCAGTCGTGAACTGGTCGACTCCTGCTTCTTCTTCCGGCCGCATTCCTTCGGGGGAATTCTTATCCGACGAAAGCCTCAGAACGTGTACTACACTGCTGCCGTCGATCATGACGCCGTGCATGGCGGAGGGTTACAGAGGGAGTGAAAGGAGAAACACCCATAAGCGCAGATGCGGCGACATCATATATTCTCCCCTCATCACAGTCTTCAGCATGGACGGAAAGCATCCCCTTTCTGATGATGAATTCTTTTCCGTCAATGTCATGTCTTCCGTTTTCCCGGAGAAGGATGAATTCCTCAGCCTTTCTGATGAAGGCAGAGCTGAACTCTGTTCAGGAACTGCTGAGCGCATCCTCACCGTTGCGGCGGGGGAAGGAAACGACACTCTTGTCATACCCGTTCCGGGCTTGGACCTTACCCTCGAAGGCAGATGCTGGAGAGAGCTTCTTACCGGAAAATTCCATAACGTATTCAGTTGCGTATCCTTCGTGACTGACGAGAATCAGAACAGTGAGTTTTCCGCTTGCCTCGAGGGGATAAACACTATCGAACTCAGACCGTGAAGAAAGAGAAACAGAGAAATGAACAGGGAAGATAACATCCGTATATTCGAAGACACATGCGAGATGTGCCGTAATGACTATACGTTGAGAAAAGCTGTGAGAAAGTCAATTGAAGGTCAGAAGCTTATCCTCGCGTCTGACAGCTATACGCCAACTGTGAATAATTCATACGATAAGAATGCCCGCGTGATAGTCTCGACAAAGCGCACGTACGAAGCTGCATCCCAGTACAGGGGCATGAAGACTGCCGTACTCAACTTCGCGTCGGCTGTCTCCCCGGGAGGAGGGGTGAAGAAGGGATCTTCTGCACAGGAGGAGAGCCTCTCGAGAACATCGACTTTATATCAGTGTCTGAGGGACTCGAGGCTATGGGTAAGCTTCTACAGCGTAAACAGGATGAGAATGGACAGACGCAACAGTGATGACACAATCTACACTCCAGGCGTAATCGTATTCAAGAGTGATGATGACTATCCCCGAGTCTTACACGAGGATGAGTGGTACAGCGTCAATGTGTTAAGTATTGCCGCTCCGGACCTCAGAACTCCCCGTCCCGGGAACTCCGATTACGGCGTCCGGACAAACACAATCGGCAGAAATGAGATATTCTCACTCCACTACGGGAGGATGAAGCGCATCCTTGAAATAGCGGCAGGCGAGGGTAACGAAGCCGTCATTCTCGGGGCATTCGGCTGCGGTGCCTTCCACAATCCCCCGGACATTGTCGCCTCTGCAATAAGAAAGGCCGTCGACGAATACATCAACCGTTTCAGGGTAATCGAGTTTGCAGTATATACAGCTCCCGGAAGCGACATGAGGAACTACACGGCTTTCAGAAGTGCATTCAGGGA
>CAZGNN010000164.1:2038-4131 GCA_964527335.1 uncultured Spirochaetaceae bacterium
ATTCCGGAATACATGTTCTTCTTTACTCCGTACGTTGTAATGAAAGTGAGCTGGATTGATTTCTTTGTTCCCGTGACTTCGGTGAATCTGGAAATCTTCCGTCTCAGTTCCCTGTCGTAATCCTTGTCGATGACGAACTCGTCACTGCAGAATTTCATTTCGCATATGTTTATAACACGGTCTCTGCGGTCTATGAGCATATCTATCTGGGCACCGTCACCGTTTTCGTCAGCCCTTACGAACCACTGAGATTCTTCGGAAAGGATTCCGGCTATGAAGAGTTTCTGCTTTATCTGTCTGACGTGGTCTCTGCACAGCTGCTCGAATGTAAAGCCCCGCCATGCGTTTCTCGATGGATCAGAATAGGAGTTCGTCCAGTATGATTCATCCTTTCCGTTCCTGTTCTTCAGAAACTTCAGATAGAACATAGTGTAGTAATCGCACAGCTGGAATAATTGTTCAGCGATGCAGTGAATGCCTCAAGCTGGGCTCTTCTTGGCTGATTGGCAAGCCCAGTAACCCTGAAAGCGAATCTGTTGCTGAAGAACTCGTTTACAAGAAAGGTCTTTCCGACACCGAGTCTTCCGTAAACGACAATAAGCTGGGAAGTTTTTGCTTTTAAGCAGTTTTCCAGCGCCTGACACTCTTTTTCTCTGCCTGTTATCTTCCCTATCATAACATCATTGTACTCGTGAATGTGGTTAAATCAATTATTTTCTATCTTTATCTCAAAATTGAGCGACAAAAAGATAAAAAATCTTTTGCATAAGTATAAGTCATGGAAAAAGAGCTCAGCACGACGCTGAGCTCCGTAGTGTATTTCAGTATCCGAGGCCGTCAGGTTTCTCAGCGTAGTGACCGAACTCCATGCTGAAGGTTCCGCGTCCCTGCGTCGAGGAGCGAAGCACCGTCGTGTAGCCGAACATCTGCCTGAGGGGGACTTCTGCGCATACTGTATCTGCAGTTGCCTTGCTTTCCATGCTGATGACGATTCCGTTACGCTGAGTTATCGAGGAGATGACATCTCCGATGTACTCGCTCGGGGCCGTAGCCTGCACAAGCATGATGGGCTCCATGATTACCGGGTCCGCCTGCGTGCATAAGCTGTCGAATGCCTGGGCTGCACAGGAAGAGAATGCGAGAACCGAGGCGCGGAGCGGGTCGTATCCGATTTCCGTGACGTCGACCGTGATGTCCGTACATTCGTAGCCGTACTTTATGCCTGATGTGAATGCGCCGTGTACGCCGTCCTTTATCGCCTGGATTATCTCCTCCGGGATATCTCTCGTCTTTGCGGAGATCGTGAGGACGTTTCCCGTCTTCACCGGCGACGGAGATACAGTCATCGAAAGCTTTGCCCAGTTCTCCTTGTTGGCGATTGTCCTGTCGTACTCCTCGCTTCCGGAGACTGTCTTCTTTATCGACTCCCTGTATGATACCTGCGGGTTACCGACTCTTGCGTCGACCTTCATCTCCTTCGTGATTCTCGTGACTAGTACATCCAGGTGCAGTTCTCCCATACCGGAGATGACGAGCTGTCCCGTCTCGCTGTCTTCCTTGTATGTGAATGTCGGATCTTCCATTGCAAGAGTCTCGAGGGCCTTCTGCAGTTTTGCCATGTCCGATGTCGTGTTGGGCTCGATGGCAACGGAGATTACCGGAGTGGGGAATACCATGTTCTCGAGAAGGTATGGGTGGTTCTCCGTCCCGATAGTGTCACCCGTCTGTGCAAGCTTGAAGCCGATGATGACGCCGATGTCGCCGCTTCTGAGCTCGCTCACGTCATCCTCCCTCATGGCATGCATCCTGACAAGCCTGTTGATTCTCTCCTTCTTTCCCTTCGAGACGTTATATACGGCAACGCCCTTCTTGAGTGTTCCCGAGTAAACTCTTACGAAGCATAACGGACCTGAGTGCGGGTCTACCTGGATCTTGAAGATGAGAGCCTCCAGCGGTCCGTCGGGATTGTGCTTTATCATCTCGGTCTTGTCGGGATTCTTCACGCTGATGACTTCAACTTCCGGCATGTCCACAGGGGAGGGAAGATAGTCCACGATTCCGTCGAGAAGAGTCTGGACGCCGATGTTCTTGAG
>CAZGNN010000165.1:0-4103 GCA_964527335.1 uncultured Spirochaetaceae bacterium
TGTCATCAGACCGTATATCAGCGCCATTGTAGACTATGATGACGAGCATCTTGACGGGATGCACGGGAAGAACAGCATCAGGGTCTACGCAAAGAGACTTGAGGACGCAGGGAAGATTCTGGCAAAGGTGAGAAACGAAGGAAGCGAAGAGGAATAACCTCCCCGTCGCGCCAACTCAGTGCATTCGATGGCCCCCTGCTTCTTCTGGGCATACTCAGAAATCAAGCTTGATTGTTCTTCCATTATTCTGAACAAATGAGAAAGCAGAAGGAACTTTTGTCTCCCACAGGCTCCTGACATCAAGAGAATGCTTCTTCAACATGAAGCGGCACTCTCTTGTTCTTAGTCTGCAGAAATCTGACTTGAAATCCTTCACGCTCGTGCTCTTCGTCAGTTCCGTTATCTTTTTCACATCTGTAGCTCTCACGAGTTCATCTTCAAGTGAAAGTACCTGCGGAAGAAACACTATTTTCACTCTGCTGCAGTATTTTCTGAGGCTCTCGATGTTCCTTTTCAGATTTGCCGTCTGAGGAACATCCGTGTCGAAGACAAGAACTACCGTCGTACCTTCAGAGAAGGAAAACAACGTCGATTTCGGAATAAGATTCTGAACTACATTGAATACCTTCACTTTCCCGGACTGCAGACAAGGTGGAGGCTCCCTCAATGCATTCAGAAGCTGTTCCTCGCACGGTCCCTCAACAAAATAGATACACTTATTCGCCATTGAGATACTCCATTTCAAGATCATCAAGAAGGTAATCCTTCGGAAGCGAGTTGAACACATCGTTCTCGACGGCACATCTTACGGAATCGGTATTGCGTTTGAGAACCGATGATGCCGAGACTGCTTCAGTACAGAGTCTGTCGCCGTCATAGTATTTCCTGAGAAAAACATATGTATGCTTCGGGAGATTGAGGTCCATCATGTCGGTATTGTGCGTCGTGAAGATAAGCTGGTTATCAGGGCCGAGAGCACAGACCATGAGGGAGAAGATCCTTTTCTCTATATCGCTGTGTATATAGGAAAAATGCTCATCACAGTAATAGAAGCTGCCTTCTTTAGAGATAATGGAAGCAAGGAAGAATGCAATATCAACTCCTTCCGCGGTACCACTGGACAGGATTTCTCCATTGAGAAGTTTTCCCTCCTGTATGATTATCTCCCTTCCGTCACGCCGTATTATGAAACTGTCTTTAAGCTCATTTGCAATTCTTATATCTCTGAGAGTCGGATCAAGCGTCCCGATGACGGCCGAAAGTGTTTTCAGAAGTACTGTTCTGTCAATACCTCTGAATGTGACAGAACTCTCGATTTCCGGATATGAAAAACGAGAAGAGAACGGGCCGACGGATTCCTGAAGGCATGACACATCAATACTGCGCTCCTTGAGCTTTGCCGCACACTTCTCATAGGAGTCCATTATTTCGATATCTGACGTGTAATATTTCACACAGGCTTTCTTTCTGGCGCTGTCAATCATGACACAAAGGCGCTGAAGGCGGTAATCACCGTTGACAAAGTCAATCGTGAACGAGGCATCGTCTCCCGATGCCATAGAATAAAGGTGTGACGGATTGGAATCCCTGATGTAGGAAAAAATCTCCCTCAGTGCTCTTCCCAGACATGTCTTTCCCGTTGCATTTGCCCCCATAAGAATGACGGCTTTCCTGTAACGAAACCTCTCCCTTGAGGAAAGATGCTCTTCGCTGATGAGTGAATTGACAATCTTCTTCGGATAACTGAAATCTATAGAAAAGTCATCGAAACCATATATCTTATGAAACTCCAATTTCATTACAATCATATCATTACTTCGCCCTTTACAAACTAATGATACATCAAATCAGATAAGACGACAAGTTTTTTATGTGCCGCCTTAAAGATTCATCCATACTAAGAATAACGGAAGAGCCGCTATTTCTCCACAGGGGGGATGGAACTTTCCGTTTCTTCCCATGTAACATGGAAGGCATGACATACTGGGAAGATCTATTCACGAACACAATGTTCACACGCGGGGAGGCTCTGTGCAAAAACGGGGATGTGACAGAATTCACATCAGAGAGCATAAATGACGATCACACAATGTACTTTGCAACTGTCACTGACAAGTCCGTCAAATACTACACATCCGTAACACTCACCAGTGACTATGACGTTGAAGACGTCAGCTGTACCTGTCAGTATTACAGGAGATCCACGTACTGCAAGCATATTGCAGCACTTCTCTGCAAAGTGGATGAAATCGACAGTGATGATACTCCCGTTAAGAAGGCAGAAGAACCGAAGAATGGAAAGAAAAAGACAGAGGAAAAGGCCAAGGAATATGTACCTGTCCCGTTCAATGATGACGGAAAGCCGCACTTTCTCTCCTTCGCTGACAGTCTGAAGAAATACATGCCGACAAAGGAGACGATGGCTCGCGCCAGAAAACTCTTCGATGAAGGACATGTCAGCAATCCAACCATAAGTACAGACACCGGAAACGAGAAATACATAATATGCAAAGCCTATGTTGACGAAAAGGACAAGCAGACAAGAGAAGTCATCATAGAACTCGGACGGGATGGAATAAGAAAAATCTCCTGCAATGACAGTTATATTTACTGGTACTCTTCCCAGAAAACCGAGGAACTCTGTCTGAAAACAACCCTAAATGAGGACGGAGTATATGAGCTCTGCGCGCACAAGACAGCAGTCCTCATGGCTCTTGTGAACTTTGTCGAGAAAAACAGGGATTATCTGGACTATACAGACTCCAAAGCCGAAAGTCTTATCGAGGACTTCAGGAAGGAGACGAAGAAGGTCACGGAAAAGCCAGCCACAGGGAGGAAGTATCCTGTGGATATCTTTCTCTCGATTGTCCCCGACTACGACAGAAAGAGCATCAAGGCTGAAATCAGAGCCTCCGTCGACGGAGGAAAGTATTACAAGATCAAGGATGGCGTAAAGCTCACCTCTGCCGTCCGCGATAAGGGAACGCTCTCACTCAGCACTCTCTGCACTGCGGACTTCAGTCAGGCGGAACTGACACCGAGAGCCGAAGCCGCTCTCAAGATCATAGACCTTGCCGAAAGCGACTACAACAGGCACTGCAACGACTACTACACAAGGTACTCCTGGAGAAAGAGCGAACTCCAGATATCACGGTTCCTCGACGAGTTCTTCACAATAATGCAGGACTATACGGTTCTCCATGACGAAAAGCCGATTACCCGGTTCAGGGAATCAGAGCCGTCTCTTAACATGCGTATCGATCCGATTGTCGAGAAAGACGAAATAATGGGTATCACCGTGACGGGAAAGATAAGCGGACGATACAGCGGACGCAGCTACATCTACTGGTTCGAAGGCGGAGAGTTTCTGAGAACGGAAAAGAGCCGTCTCGGGTCCGCGACATCGCTCATGAAGGTTGCGGATGACAGTGGAAAGTTCTCCTTCACAGTCGGAAGAAAATATCTCGACAACTTCTACCAGAGAGTTCTCCCCGATCTCAGAAAGCACGGTCGCATCGAGGACAATGCCATAGACAGAATGGACGGGATTCTGAAGGAAGCGCCGAAAACCGTTCTCTTCATCGATACCGCAGGGGACCATATCACATGCAGTGCGGTAATGAAGTATGAAGGCGAATCAATGAGGGTCTACCCTCACAGCTATTCCCTGTACAACAGAGGCAAATACCAGAGCTACCTGAAAGACATTGCCGAGGCCCTTGATGATTTCTTCCACAGTCAGACATACGGAGATGACAGATGGGATGCAGCCTGTACGGACAGCGAGAAATATGATTTCCTGCAGAACAGGCTTCCTCTTCTGGAGGAATTCGGGGAAGTCAGAGTATCTGACAGCGTAAAGCGCCTCACAGTCAGAAGGATGCCTCCGGTATCCTCATTCCTCGACATCGACGAGAGAGACGACAGCATACTCAACTTCAACCTGGACCTCGGGGACCTCACCATCGAGGAGCTTGTAGAAATACTCAAGGCCTACAGAAACAGACAGAAATTCCATAAGCTTAAGAACGGCGACTTCGTATCTCTTGAGGACGTCTCGCTCGACGCCCTTGCAGACATCTTCCTCTCATCGGGACTTTCCA